>NZ_SCOC01000030.1:0-56479 GCF_005502615.1 Gordonia sp. ALPHA1B1
ACAAAACGAAGAAAGACATCCTCCGCTGCCTCAAGCGCTACATCGCCCGCGAAGTGTTCCGCGACCTCACCACTGACCTCGGAGCACTTGACAAGCTATAGGACCCTCTCGCTTCGCTCGCACCTCAGGGAGCAGACGGGGTCGCGCTCCTCAGGGAGCAGGGGGTAGCAGGCACTCCGACGTCACCGCGCCGGAGTGAGATGGCGGAGAGCTACAGGATCGGCGCCGGCGAGTAGCCGGCGGCGTCGGGGTACTGCCCGATGATCTTCTCCGCGGACGCGATGACGTCGGCGACCTGCTGTTCGGCGGCACCGACGAAGGCCGTCTTGTCGGCCAGCAACGCGTCGAGCTGCGCGCGGTCGAGCGGGATGCGGTCGTCGGCGGCGAACCGGTCGAGGAGGTCGGGTTCGCGTCCCTCCTCCCGCATGGCGAGCGCGACCGCGACCGCGTTCTCCTTGATCGCCTCGTGCGCGGTCTCCCGCCCGACGCCGGCGCGCACCGCGGCCATCAGGACCTTGGTGGTCGCGAGGAACGGCAGATAACGGTCGAGCTCGTTGGCGATCACGGCCGGGTAGGCGCCGAACTCGTCGAGCACCGTCAGGAAGGTCTCCATCAGTCCGTCGATCGCGAAGAACGCGTCGGGCAGGGCCACGCGACGGACGACCGAGCAGAAGACGTCGCCCTCGTTCCACTGCGCGCCCGCCAGTTCGGCGGCCATCGAGCCGTATCCGCGGAGTACGACCGCGAGCCCGTTGACGCGTTCGCAGCTGCGGGTGTTCATCTTGTGCGGCATCGCCGAGCTGCCGACCTGACCGGGCTGGAAGCCCTCGGTGACCAGCTCGTGGCCCGCCATCAGCCGGATGGTGTGGGCCAGCGACGACGGCGCGGCCGCCAGCTGCACGAGTGCCGACACCACGTCGTGGTCGAGCGACCGCGGATAGATCTGGCCGACCGAGGTGAACGAGCGGGCGAACCCGAGGTGGTCGGCGACCCGGCCCTCGAGGTCGGCGAGCTTCACCGCGTCGCCACCGAGGAGGTCGAGCATGTCCTGCGAGGTGCCCATCGGCCCCTTGATCCCGCGCAGCGGGTAGCGGTCGATGAGTTCGCGCAACCGGGTGAGCGCGATCATCAGCTCGTCGGCGGCCGAGGCGAACCGCTTGCCGAGCGTGGTGGCCTGGGCGGCGACGTTGTGACTGCGTCCGGCCATCACCGTCGACGAGTAGTCGGCGGCGCGCGCGACGATGCGCGCGAGCACGGCCACCCCGTGGGCGTGGACGTGTTCGAGCGAACGCAGGATCTGCAGCTGCTCGACGTTCTCGGTGAGGTCGCGGCTGGTCATGCCCTTGTGGATCTGCTCGTGGCCGGCCAGGGCGTTGAACTCCTCGATCCGGGCCTTCACATCGTGGCGGGTGACCCGTTCACGCTCCGCGATGGAGGCGAGATCGACCTGGTCGACGACGCGTTCGTAGTCGGCGATGGCGTCGGCCGGTACATCGATGCCGAGGTCGCGCTGCGCCTTGAGGACCGCGATCCACAGTCGCCGTTCGAGCTCGATCTTGGTGCTCGCCGACCACAGTTCGGCGAGATCGGCGGAGGCATAGCGGCTGGCCAGGACGTTGGCGATGACGGGCTTCGACACCCGGTCAGTGTAGGTCGCGGCCGTCGCGATCCTCAAAACCCGGAGAGGGCCGCGCACGCGCGGTCAGAACGCGATGCACGCTCCATTGGACCCGTAACCCTGTCGCACGCGGACGAACGTCGGCGCCGACACCTTCCCGTTCTGCACGGCATACAGATACTTGTCACCGGTCCGGTGTGGGACCCACGTGGTCGAGGCGAGAGCCCCCTGAGGCAGGTCGCGGCCGACGAAACGCGGCGGCAGACCCGCCTTGACCTCGAAGAACTCGACCCAGCCGGACGAGTTGACCGCCACGGTCAGCGGATAGGTGCAGCCGGTGCCGTAGACCGCCGAGGAGAACGGGATCGACGCATCGACCCGCCCGGCCGGCGCCGCCTGCGCCGTCGGGGCGACGAACGCCGTGGCCCCCATGACCGCCGCGCCGAGCGCGGCCCCGACTCCCACCATCCATCGTCTCGCTGACACGCGATCCCCTTCCCCGTCGGTGACCTGACGCCCCATCGTGTCATCGCCGCGTCCACCGCGCGGTGAGTTCGCGAGGTTCGGCCCGGACACCCCGTCCGGTCACTCCCGCGGGGCGAGGACGTCGACGACGTCGAGCAGCGCGTCGCGCACCGCGTCGACCGGCCGCACCGCGGTCTGGGACAACGCTCCCACGATGGCTCCGTCCTCGATGCCGATCAGTTGCGCGATGTGCGCCGGATCGGCGACCCGGTGCGACTTCACCAGGACCTCGCAGTGGTGGAACGCCAGCGATTGTCCCCGACTCGCGACGACCTCGCGCAGAAGCGGATACCGCGCCGCGAGCGCGATCATCTCGTACCGCGCGGACAGCTGCTGGAGGGTGGTGTCGGAACCGACGAAGACGTCGGCGAGGGCACCCGCCGTCGCCGTGCTGCCCCGGTGCCGGCGCGGAAGGGCGTTGCAGCGGGCGGCGACTGCGGTCTCGTCGTGCGCGCACAGGTTGGCGGCGGCCTCGGCCATCAGGTCGTCGAGGGAACCGAAGTAGTAGGTGGTCGACGCCAGCGGTAGTTGCGCGCGCTCGGCCACCGCGCGATGACGCACTGCATCGAAGCCTCCTTCGAGCAGCAACTCGCCGGCAGCCTCGATCAGTCGAGACCGCCGCCGCGCACCCTTCGGTGTCGCCGCCGAGGTCATCATGGGAGTCAATGCTGCCAAAGGGCCGGTACCGTCGTATCGCTTTCACCAAAGCGACACACGCCCAGTCGGATTCCCGTATAAGCCCGCTGACCTCGGCGGAATGCCCGACGGCGGTCGGCCGTCAGTCGGACGTCGGACAGAGGGGTACGACGACCACACCCGCGGTTACCGTGACCTCATGCAGTTCGACGGCCTCCATGCTGTCGCCGATTACGCGGCGCTCTACACCTGTCTGCGGCAGGTCGCGTTCGCCGACTTCCTGCGCGAACGGCTCGGTAGCTTCGAGTCGCGCTGCGACCCGGCGGAGCGGTCCGTCGTCTTCACCTCGACGGCCTCGTCCGACCCGGACGGGCAGCGCGACTGTGTCCGTTCACGTGCCACCCTGATCGCGGTCATCGAATCGGACGCGATCGTGTGGGGGTGGGCCCATCCCCGCGGCGAACCGGCGGGTCCAGCCGCCGCGCTGCGCGACGTCGGCGCCCGATTCGGCGTCGATGATTTCGCCGTTCCCCGGGTGTCGTTGCCGCCCAGCCTGTCTCGCGACCAGATCGCCGACTACCGGACAGAGGCGATCGACATCGTGGCCGCGGCCGCGGTCGAGAGCACCGGGATCAGTCCGTACTGGACGGCACAGCACGACGACGGGGATCTCGCGGTGTACCTCCTCGACGACGTCGCGCTGCCCGAACCGACCTTCGCCGACTTCGCCACCACGATGCCGACGGTGATGAGATCACTTGCGGTCAACGATCATCGGGTGGCGATCCACGGGATGGCCGCCCGGCGCGGCTGGCACATCAGCTGGCGCACCGGCTCCGACGGCGGCCGGTCGCCGATCTGCGACGTCACCGACGGCGAGTCGGTGGCGCACGTCGAGTTCGACCGGCGCGCGCGGCCCGTCGACTTCAGCTGTGAACTCGTCGGGCAGGCCTGAGACACTCGCCGTTCGCCCCACGCCGGCGTGCGGAACCGTGCGACGATCGGGACATGTCCCCCGACAGTCACGAGGACCCAGACATCACCCATCTCCGGCAGGCGATCGACCTCGCCGCCCGGGCCCGGACGCGCGGCGACCACCCGTTCGGCTCACTGCTGGTGGCGCCGGACGGCAGCGTGGTCGCCGAAGCGATGAATTCCGTGGACACCGCGGGTGACCCGACCGGACATGCCGAGACGAACGTCGTCCGCGCGGTCGGGCACCTCGATCTCGACACGCGCGCCGAGCTGACGCTGTACACCAGCACCGAGCCGTGCGCCATGTGCGCCGGCGCGATCTACTGGGCCGGGGTCGGGACGGTCGTCTACGCGCTCGGCGAGGACGACCTGCGGGAGATGACCGGCGACGATCCCGCCAATCCCACGCTGGCGATGCCGTGCCGACGGATCTTCGAGGCGGGCAGTCGGCCGATCGTGGTACGCGGTCCGTTCGCGATCGACGCCGCACACGAGGTCCACGCCGGTTTCTGGCAGCACAGCTGAGAGGAATTCCTCACAACGGTGCGCGTCGGGAGCCATTCCGTTGCGGCGGGACGGGGGTCGGCCATTACCCTGTTGACTCGATGACCCGAGTGCCACCCCTCCCCAGCAATCCCGACGGACACGCCCGTGCGTTCGTCGGGCGTCGTGCTGTCCTGGCCGCCGGCCTCGGCGCCGCCGCCCTGGGGGTCGCCGCGTGCTCGGGGTCGACCCCGCCGACGTCGGTGGAGCCGCGCAAGCTCGAGGGCCGGGCCGACGATGAACTACCGGTCGAGGCGTCACCGCCACCGGTCACCGGCGGCCCGCCGCTGATCACCGGCAGCTTCCGCTCGGCGCGCATGGCCGGGCGTGACACGCGCTGGGCCGTCGCCCGGCCCAACGGGGTGACGGGCACCCTCCCCGTCGTCGTCGTGCTGCACGCACTCAACACCAACGAGAAGTCGATCTTCGGGCCGAAGCTCGAGATGCAGTCGGTGATGCAGCAGTACGTCGACGCCGGGAACGCGCCGTTCGCGCTGGCCGCCGCCGACATCGGGCGCAACTACTATCACCGACGCACCGACGGCGCCGACGGGGGCGCGATGATCCTCGACGAGTTCCTGCCGATGCTCGCGAGCAATCCGGACCTGGACCTGTCCACCGAACGCATCGGCCTGTTCGGATGGTCGATGGGCGGGTACGGCGCGTTGCGCCTGGCGGCCATGCTGGGTTCGCCGCGTGTCGCCGCGGTCGCGGTCAGCTCCCCCGCGATGTGGGCCGACCCGCGCAACTTCCCGCCGCGCGCCTTCGACGGCCTCGCCGACTACCAGGCGAACTCGCTGTTCGGGGCCCAGCCGAAGTTCGCGAAGATCCCGCTGCTGATCAACATCGGCTCGAGCGACCAGTTCTACACCTACACGCGGCAGTGGGCCGCCGGACTCCGGCCACCGGCGGCGTTCGGGACCGCGGCGGGTGGTCACACCAATCGCTACTGGCGCAGCGTCCTGCCCGAGCAGGTCGAGTTCCTCGGGCGGAACCTGGCGGTCTGAGTCGACCGTCGTTCCCTATTTCGTTCTCGCACAACCGATTTCGGTGATCGGGAACGGGACGAGGGAGCGAGACTCAGATGCTGATCCGGCCCTCGAGGGCGTTGCGGCCGATGTCGCGGCGGAAGTGCGAACCGGGGAGCTTGATGTTCGCGATCCGCGCGTAGGCCTGCTCGCGAGCTTCGGCGAGATCGGCGCCGGTGCCCACCACCGCGAGCACCCGCCCACCCGAGGAGACGACGGCTCCGTCGGCGTTGCGCGCGGTGCCGGCGTGCAGCACCCCGTCGGTGTCGGCACCGGTGATGAGGTCGCCGGTGCGCGGCTTGCCGGGGTAGTTCTCCGCGGCGACCACGACGGTGACCGCGGCCCCGTCGCGCCACTGCAGCGGCGGGAGGTCGGCGAGGGTGCCGGTGGCGGTCGCGTGCAGCGCCTGCCCGAGCGGCGATTCGAGCAGGGCCAGCACCGCCTGGGTCTCCGGATCGCCGAAGCGACAGTTGAATTCGACGACGGCGGGCCCGTCCGACCCGATCGCCAGACCGGCGTACAGCAGGCCGGAGAACGGGATGCCTCGTCGAACCATCTCGGCGGCAACGGGTTTGACGACCTCGTCGACGATGCGCGTGGTCATCTCGGCGGGCAGCCAGGGCAACGGCGTGTAGGCACCCATCCCGCCGGTGTTCGGTCCGGCGTCGTCGTCCCCGACGCGCTTGTGGTCCTGGGCGGGCAGCAGGGGCACCACGGTCTCGCCGTCGACGAGGCAGAACAGCGACACCTCCGGCCCGTCGAGGAAGCTCTCCAGCAGGACGGGGTGGCCGCTCTCGAGGCACTCGGCCGCGTGATCGCGGGCGACGTCACGGTCCGCGGTGACGACGACGCCCTTGCCCGCGGCCAGACCGTCGTCCTTGACGACCCAGGTCGGGCCGAACCGGTCGAGTGCGGCGTCGAGCCGGGCGGGATTGTCGACGATCTCGGCGTGGGCGGTCGTGACCCCCGCGGCCTTCATGACGTCCTTCGCGAAGGCCTTCGACCCCTCGATCTGCGCGGCCTCGGCACTCGGACCGAAGGTCGCGATGCCGGCCGCGCGCAGGGCGTCGGCGACCCCGAGGACCAGGGGCACCTCGGGACCGATGACCACGAGGTCGGCGCCGATCTCGCGTGCCAGCGCGACGACCGCGTCGCCGGAGACGGCGTCGACGGGATGGTTCGTGGCGATCGACGAGGTGCCGGCGTTGCCCGGGGCGACGTGCAGGTCGGTGACCGCCGGATCGTTCGCCAGACCGATGAGAAGGGCATGTTCGCGGCCGCCCGAGCCGATCACGAGTACGCGCACGTTCATGACTCTAAACGCCGGTACCCGTGACCGCCCAAACGGTGTCGGCGCCGGTCAGCTCGTGGGCTGGGTGAGGTCGTACAGGGTCACGCCGTCGACGGTGACGGCGGTGAAGTTCTCCTGCACCCAGGTGCTGATCTGCGACGACGGTTGCGACGAGTTGCCGCCCATGCCGCCCCCCATACCGGGACCAGAACCGCCACCGATGAAGTAGTGGATCTTCTTCGCGGCCACGAGCTGCTGGAATTCGGCCAGGGTCGGCGACGGATCGCTGCCGTTGAATCCGCCGATCGGCATCACCGAGTGTCCGGTCTCGAGCTGGTAGCCCGACGCCGACATCGAGCCCACGGCAGCTGCGACCCACGTGTACTCGTCGGCGTCGGCGGTGAGCCTGTCCACGAGCGCCGCCGACGGCGTCGAACCACGGAGCAGTCCCCCGGCGGCTCCGTCGCCACCGCGACCGCCCCCATCCTGTTGACCCATACCGGGCATCCCCTGCCCGGGTGCTCCCAATCCCTGCGGTGGCATGCCGGGCATGCCCCGTCCGCCGGGACCACCCGGGCCACCTCGTCCACCCGGCCCACCGCCACCGGGACCGAATTCGCCCTCGACGCGCGGTCCGGCGGTGATGATGGATCCGCTCTTCTCGGTCGCGATGGTGTCGACGGTGTAGGCGACCGGCCCGGCCAGGCCCGCCATGATGGCCCCGATGAGCGCTGCGGCCGCGACGGTCCGACGCTGGGTGAAGACCATGGCCACCGCGGCGAGGAGTCCCACGACGAGGACCGCGTATCGCAGCCACGGCACGAAGTCGGGTGTGCGATCGAGCAGGACGAAGCCCCAGATCGCGGCGGCCGCGACGGAGATCCCGAGCGCGATCCGCACCCACAGCCGGTCCCGGTGCGACCAGCACACCGCCGCGCCGCCGGCGACGACCGCGGCGACCGCGGGAGCCAGTGCCGCCGTGTAGTACTGATGGAAGATCCCGGCCATGAAGCTGAAGACACCCATCGTGACCAGCAGCCACAGCGCCCAGACGACCAGATACGCACGGCGCGGGTCGGTTCGTCGGGCCCTGCCGATCAGTACGAGTGCCACGGCAGCGAGGATCAGGCCGGTCGGGATGAGCCAGGCGATCTGACCGCCCTGCGCGGGTTCGAACATCCGCAGCCAGCCGGTCTCGCCCCACGCGCCGCCCCCGCCTCCGGGGCCACCCGGTCCACCGCCCATGCCCTCCATCGCGTTTCCCCCACCACCGGGGACGACGGCGCCGGTCTCGTTGCCGTTGAGCCGGCCGAGGCCGTTGTAGCCGAGGGTCAACTCGAGGATCGAGTTGTTCTGCGAGCCACCGATGTACGGACGCGACGACGCGGGCCACAGCTCGACGGCGAGAATCCACCAGCCGGCGCTGACGATCATCGCGCCGAGCGCGGCGAACAGTTGTCCGATCCGGCGCAACCAACCACGCGGCCCGAAGGCGAGGTAGGTGACCGCCAGCGGCGGCACGATCAGCATGACCTGGAGTTGCTTGGTGAGGAAACCGAAGCCGACGAACACGCCGGTCAGAACCAGCCATCGCCACCGTCCGTCCTCGAGTCCCTTCATCATCGACCAGACCGCGGCGATCATCAGCAGGATGAGCAGCGCCTCGGGGTTGTCGAAGCGGAACATCATCGCCGCGACCGGTGTCACCGCGAGGGTCACCCCAGCGACGATGCCGGCCCAGTGGCCGAAGTACTTCCGGGTGATCACGTAGAGCAGCGCCACCGAGGCGACGCCCATCAGCGCCTCGGGCACCAGGATCGACCACGGGTTGACCCCGAAGATCCGGGCGCTGAGCCCCGGAATCCACAGGGAAGCAGGCGGTTTGTCGACCGTGATCGAGTTCGCCATGTCCGACGACCCGAAGAACCACGCCTTCCACGACTGGGAACCGGCCTGGATCGCAGCCGAGTAGAAGGAGTTGGCCCACCCGTTGATCGACAGGTTCCACAGGTAGGCCACCGTGGTGCCGACCAGTAGCGCCGCCAGCGAGAGACGTTCCCAGATGGCACTTTTCGCCGGGGATCGCGTCACTCCTGACGAGTCCGCGGGCGCAACGGAGCCCGCCGGGGAGACGAGGGTGGTACTCATGCGGCAACCTCCGTGTGGTGAGCGGGTGCCTTGCGGAACACCCAGCGGAGACCGACGAACCGGGTGAGCGTCGCCACCAGGTTCGCGATCACCAGGATCATCAGTTCGATGTGTTTCGTCGCGTCGGGGGCGACGGTGTGGAGAACGAACAGCGCACCCGAGGTGACGACCCAGCCGAAGAGGAAGACGCCGAGGCCGAAGAGCTGGTGGCGCAGGGCGTTGTCGCGTCCGCGGATGCCGAAGCTGAAGCGCCGGTTGGCGGCGGTGTTGAGGACCGCGGTGATCGCGAGCGCGACCACGTTGGAGACCTGGGCGCCCAGGAACGAGTGCAGCGCCAGGAACAGGACCGCGTAGGCGAGCGTCGAGGCCACGCCCACCACGCAGAAGCGGGCGAGCTGACCGACCATGCCCGCCGGCACGCCGTCGAGCTGCGGTCCCGCAGCCCGGTCCCGGCCGATCGAGGCGCGTAACTGGGCGATCGGGAGTCGACCCATCGCGAGCGCGAGACCCACGCGCGCACAGCCTTTCAGATCCGCGATCGCGGTCGGCACGATGTCGACGGTGCTGTCGGGGTCGTCGACCCAGTCCACCGGCACCTCGGCGATGCGCAGACCGATCTGTTCGGCGAGGACCAGGAGTTCGGTGTCGAAGAACCAGCCGGTGTCGGCGACGAACGGCAGCAGTTCGCGGGCGATCTCGGTGCGCATGGCCTTGAATCCGCATTGCGCATCGGAGAACCGGGCGCCCATCGCGGTGCGCAGCATCAGGTTGTACGAGCGGGAGATGAACTCGCGCTTGGGCCCTCGGACCACGCGTGCGGAGCGGTTGAGCCGCGTCCCGATCGCGATGTCGGAGTGCCGCGACACCAGCGGGGCGATGAGCGGCATCAGGGCGTTGAGGTCGGTCGAGAGGTCGACGTCGCAGTACGCGACGATCTCGGCGTCACTGTGCTGCCACACCGCGCTCAGCGCGCGTCCGCGGCCCTTCTGCTCGAGATGGACGACCCGAACGCCCTCGAGTTCACCGGCCAGTGCGACGGCGATCTCGAGGGTCTCGTCGGTGCTGGCGTTGTCGGCGACGGTGATCCGCGACGCGTACGGCACATGCGCGCGCAGGTGGTCGGCCAGACGACGCACCGACGAGGCGATGTCGTCCTGTTCGTTGTAGACGGGGACCACGATGTCGAGTACCGGATTCGACGTGGAGGTGTCGGCGAGGGTGTACATCTGCGCCGGGGCGTCCGGCGGTGCTTCTGGGATCATGCGGACAACTCTCGGTTCCCAGCCTCGCGTCACCCTGCAGGTGAACTGCCAGGTTCCTGTGAGCGTTTGGCTGCGCGCACGCCGGCGGTGTGGACGGACCGCGTCGGCGTGTCTCAGGGCGCCACTACATTGGGGCGCATGGCCGCAACCCTCGCCCCGGACCAGCTGACCGCCGCCAACCGCGTCATCACCAGCCTGGCCGGCGAGGGCGCCGCGCTGCGCGACGACCAGCTCCGGGCCGTGACCGCACTGGCCGGCCGGCCCGCCGATCCCACCGAGCGCGGCGCACGCGTACTGGTCGTCCAGGCGACGGGGTGGGGCAAGTCGGCGGTCTACTGGTCGGCGACCGCGATCATTCGGGCGGGTGGCGGGGGGCCGACGCTCATCGTGTCGCCGCTGCTGTCCCTCATGCGCGACCAGGTCGCCGCCGCCGCTCGCGGTGGGTTGTCGGCGGCGACGCTCAACTCGTCCAACGTCGACGAGTGGTCCATGATCGAGGCACAGCTGCGCGCCGGCGACCTCGACGTGCTGCTCGTGTCACCGGAACGGCTCGCCAATCCGGGCTTCGGTCGCCGGGTTCTCGACGTCTTGGCCGGCAACCTCGGCCTGCTCGTCATCGACGAAGCACATGCGGTGTCCGACTGGGGTCACGACTTCCGCCCGGACTACCGCCGCGTCGCCGACGTGCTGCGTACCGTCAACCCGACGACGCCGGTCCTGGCCACCACCGCCACCGCCAATGCCCGCGTCACCGACGACGTCGCCGCTCAGCTCGATGCCGGGCCCGGTGGTGAGCCGACACTCGTCCTCCGCGGACCGCTGGCGCGGAAGTCCCTGCATCTCAACGTCCTCGACGGCCTCTCCCCAGTCCAGCGGTACGGGTGGGTCGCGCAGTCGCTGCCTTCGCTGCCGGTGTCAGGCATCGTCTACGTGCTGACCGTCGCCGACGCCGACCGCCTGGTCGAGGCGATCCGGGCCGTCCATGGCGACGCCGTCGCGGTGGCGGCCTACACCGGCCAGCTCGACGCCGACCGCCGCCATGAACTCGAGGACGCGTTGCTGCGCAACGAGGTCAAGGCGCTGGTCGCGACGTCGGCGCTCGGAATGGGTTACGACAAGCCAGATCTCGGCTTCGTGGTGCATGTCGGGTCGCCGCCGTCGCCGGTGTCCTACTACCAGCAGGTCGGCCGTGCCGGACGCGCCCTCGACGACGCCGTCGTGATGCTCTTGGCGTCGCAGACCGACGACCGGATCTGGGACCATTTCGCGACCGCGACCATCCCCGATCCCGACAAGATGCGTGACCTGCTCGCCGCCCTGGAATCCGCGGGGGAGCCGCAGTCGGTGGTGCAGCTCGAGGCCGCCACCCGCTTCCGGCGCACGCGTATCGAGTTGATGCTGAAGCAACTGGCGGTCGACGGCGTCACCGACCGGACCGCCGACGGGTGGGTCGTCACCGGCAAGCCCTGGACCTACGACGCCGAGCACTACGACGGCATCCTCGCCGTGCGCCGTCGGGAGGCCGACATCATGCGCGCCTACATCGCGGGCCGCACGTGCCTCATGCGGTTGCTGACCGAATCCCTCGACGACCCGCAGGCCGCGGACTGCGGACGCTGCTCGGTCTGCCGGGGCGCCCTCAGCGAAGGACTCCCCGATTCGGTCGACGCCGAGATCGTCCGCACCGTGACCTCGACGCTGCGTCGCAAGGCCCAGACCCTGGACCCCCGCAAGATGTGGCCGGGCGGCGAATTCGGGCGTCGCGGAAGAATTTCCGCCGATCTCCTGGCCGAGCCGGGTCGTGTCCTGGCCCATGCCGACGCCCCGGAGTGGGTCGAGGTGCTGGCCGCGGCCCGCAACGGCGACGAGCGCGCGCTCGCCGAGTTGGGCGACGCCGCGGTTGCGACGCTGGCCGCGTGGGTGCGCGACACCGGTATCCGGGCCGACGTCATCGTGTCGCTCCGGCTGACCGGCACCGTCCTGGCCGAGACCCTGGCCGACCACCTGCGCAAGGTCGGGAAACGCGAGGGCGGCAGTTTTCCCGTGCGCATGGGCGATCCGCCCACCGACGCGACCGGCGCGGTCGAAGCCGCGTACTGGCGGGACCACCTCGGCGACCCGCCCGACGTCGCGGGCCGCGCCGTGCTGCTCGTGGTCGACGCCAACGGCTCGGGCTGGCCGATCACCCTGGCCGCCGCCGCCCTCCGCGAGGCCGGCGCCACCGCGGTGCTACCGCTGCTGATCCACCGGACGGTGTGAGCCCTCCGCAAACCCACCCCTTTTCGGCATACCCAGCACCCTGACGAGGGGTGGGTTCGCCGAAAAGTGGTGGGTTTGCCGGACGGTCGGGTCAATCGGCGACGTACTCGCCGTACCCGAGCGACCGGAGGCTGGCGCGGATCTTCTCGGCCGCGGCGTCGAGGTCCTCGGGGCGGGCGTTCTTGTTCGCGTTCGCGAGGTCGAAGGTCTGCATCGAGAGCGCCGGGAACACGTGGACGTGCACGTGCGGGACTTCGAGGCCGGCGATGAGCAGGCCCATCCGCGGCGCGTCGAAGGCGTCCTTCACCGCGCGACCCACGTTCTGCGCGACGGCGCTCAGGTGCGCGAACGCGGCGGTGTCCATCTGCTCCCAGTGGTCGACCTCGGCGCGGGGAACCACCAGGACGTGACCGGGCGTGACCGGTTCGATCGTGAGGAACGCGACCGCCTCGCCGTCCTTCCAGACGAATCGACCCGGGAGATCGCCATTGATGATCATGCTGAAGACCGATGCCATGGGCCGAGTCTAGGTGTTGCGGGCGTCGCCACGGTGACGCTGCGGGCGACGGCGAGTGTTGTCCCGGGATGTCGGGGGTCCATGACATTCTTTTCGGTGTGAGTGGGCCAGAATCATCCCGGGCAGGACGCACGTCCCGAGCCGCCGTCGGATCCAGCGACGTCCTGGCCCGAGCCCAGCGATTCCCGCGTCTTCGGTACATGGGATCCAAGTACCGGCTGCTGCCCCACCTCGAACGCACCTTCGCCGAGGTCGGCGGGTCCACCGCGGTCGACGCGTTCTCCGGTTCGGGAGTCGTGTCCTACCTGCTGAAGGCGCAGGGCTTCGAAGTCGTCAGCAACGACTTCCTCAATTTCCCGCACATCATCACCCGGGCGTCGGTGGCCAACTCGGGTGTCCGGCTCGAACCCGAACTGATCGAGACCATCTGCGGTCCCCCCGCCGACGACCGCGACTACATCTCGCGGACCTTCGACGGGCTGTACTTCACCACCGAGGACCGTGCGTTCCTGGACTCCGCGTGGTCGCACATCGACGCACTGCGCGGTTATCGACGCGATCTCGCGATCGCTGCCCTCGTCCTCTCGGCCGCCCGCAAACAACCCCGTGGCGTGTTCACCTTCACCGACTCGACGCGTTACGCCGACGGTCGTCGCGACCTGACGATGTCGCTGCGCGACCACTTCCGTCTGCGGGCGGCCGCGGATTACAACGCCACCGTGTTCAGCAACGGACGCAACAGCCGGAGCGTGCAGGGCGACATCTTCGACCTCGAATTACCCTGGGCAGCACCGGACCTCGTGTACCTCGATCCTCCGTACGCCCCGCCGACCGACGACAACGACTACATCAAGCGCTACCACTTCCTCGAAGGCCTGTCGGCCTACTGGCGCGGGATGAGCATCATGGAGAACACCAAGACCAAGAAGCTGCCGAAACGCTTCACGCCGTTCGCCTACAAGCGGACCATCGAGGACGCGCTGCTGCGTACCTTCGAGCATTTCGAGGACGCCGGCGCCATCGTGCTGTCGTACTCGTCGAATGCGTTGCCGGGCAAGGACCGAATCGTCGACCTGCTCGGGAAGGTCAAGCCGTCGGTGGAGGTCATCGCGATCGACCACAAGTACAGCTTCGGCACCCACGCGGCAGCGACCCGCCGCGACGTGAGCGAGTACCTGTTCATCGGCCGGGACTGAGCGGACGACTCTCCACGATGAGCACCGCGGGCGACTTCGACGATTATCTGCAATCGTTGGGACGGTTGACCTCTCACGTCGACCCGACCGCATCGACGCCGGAGGCCGAGCGGATAACCCAGGCCACGGCGCGTCTCGGTGAACTGCTCGACACCGACGTCGCGGGACTGGCGGCGTGGGTGCGCGACAACCCCACCGATGTCCCTGTACTGGGGCTCGCCGTCGGGCTGTCCCAGGAGAAGCTGAAGAACGCCCTACGCGACCGGTTCGACACCAGCGGCTGGCATGCATTGGCGCGCGCACAACCGGTCGAGCTGGTGACCTGGCTCGACACCGAGTTCGACCTGGTCCGCATGCTGCGCACCCAGCTGTCCCGCACGTTCACCTTCGCCGACATCCTCGTGGCCCGCGCCGGCACCCGCGCCACCGCCACTCGCGCGGGCGCGTCGGGCCGGCGTATCGAGGACGAGATCGAGGACATCGCCCGCGACATCGGCCTCGACTACGTCACCCGCTCGCGGTTCGCGGGACGCAACGGCCGGACCGCGCCCGCCGACCTCATCGTCGGCGACCCGTCGTCGGCCGACATCGTGGTGGCGGCCAAGGGTTTCGACTCGACCGGTTCCAAACTCACCGACGCGGTCCGTGAGATTGAGGAGATGGCCGAGGTGCGGTTGCCCACCCAGCTGGTACTCGCGGTGATCGACGGGATCGGCTGGAAGTCACGGCAATCCGACCTGCGCCGCATCCATCAGCTGTGGGCCAACCGGCAGATCGACGGCATGTACACGCTGGTCGGACTCGACCGGTTCCGCGACGACGTCACCGAGTTCGCGAAGCTGCGCCGGTTGATCTAATCGGCCTCCGCGAGCGGTAGGCGCACCCAAAACGTGGCTCCCGCACCGGGGCTCGTGTCCACACCGACGCGTCCGCCGTGCGCGGCCACCAGGGCCGCGACGATCGAGAGGCCGAGACCGCTGCCGCCACCGGAGCCACGATGCCGGGAGGAGTCGCCGCGGTAGAAGCGCTCGAAGACGTGCTGGGCGTCCTCCGGCGTGAGTCCCTGCCCGGTGTCGGCGACGGTCAGCACCGCCTCACCGGACCCCGAGCCGTCATCGACGGCGACTCCGACCGTGATCGACGCGTCCGGCGGGGTGTGTTTCACGGCGTTGCCGATGAGGTTGCGCAGCACCTGGACCAGGCGGGGCCCGTCGCCGAGGACGACCGGCGGCCGATCGCCCGGGACGACGTCGAGCCGGATCTCGCGCTCGGGGGCGGCGACACGGGCGCTCTGCACGGCATCGGCGGCCAGACCGAGGAGGTCGACAGGAGTCGAATCCAGCGGCCGCTGCGCGTCGAGTCGCGCGAGCATCAGCAGATCCTCCACCAGCAGATTCATCCGGCCGGCCTCGTCGTCGATGCGTCGCATCGCGTCGGTGACATCGGGCAGGTCGGGGACGTCGGAGACGCCGCTCCGCGAATAGAGTTCGGCAAAGCCCTTGATGGACGTGAGCGGGGTCCGCAGTTCGTGGCTGGCGTCGGCAACGAAACGGCGCATCCGCTCCTCGGAGGCGCGGGCCTGCTGTTCGGACGCGGCGGTCGAGGCGAACGCATGCTGGATCTGGCCGAGCATCCGGTTCAGCGAGTCCGACAGACTGCCGACCTCGGTGTTCGGCGGTGCCGGCGGGACGCGCCGTGTCAGATTGCCCTCCGCGATCTCGTGCGCGGTCTCCTCGACCCGGCGAAGCGGGCGCAGGCTCGTGCGGACCAGCACGTAGCTCAGCACCCCGATGAGCAGGACGACCAGCGCGCCGATCGCGAGCTGCAGCCAGACTAGCCTGCTGACCGTGTCGTCGATGTCGGACATCGGGGTGGCCACGATGGATCTGCCGAAGCTGTTGCTGTGCTTGATGACACGCCACTGCGGCCCGTCCCCGTCGACCGACGGGACGGTGACGGGTCCGGCGTTGTCACCGGTCAGTCCACTGAGGTCGGGTGCGTCGTCGAACTGGTTGTAGACGTTGTCGGCCGACATCCCGCCGGGCCCGTAGACGACCGACTCGACGTAGTAGGGCGACGGCGGCCGACGCGGCCCGGGTGGGCCGGGGCCGTCGCCGAGGAGACCACGGGGTTCGGCCCACGTGCGTACCGCGTTCTCCAGCCCCTCGTCGGCGCGGGAGATGAGGTCCTGCCGCATCGACGAGGTCACCGCGACACCGGAGGCGAGGAGTCCGACGGCGACGAGCAACACCGTCAGCGCCACCATCGAGATCCGCAGTGGGACACCGCGCTTCCGCGTGCCGCGGCCGGCACTCGTCACCGTCGCATCAGTCACGGGGCTCACGCATCACGTAGCCGACGCCGCGGAGGGTGTGGATGAGTCGCTTGTCCCCGGTGTCGAGCTTGCGCCGCAGGTACGACACATAGGATTCGACGACGTTCACCTCGCCGCCGAAGTCGTAGTTCCAGACGTGGTCGAGGATACGCGGCTTCGACAACACCGTGCCCGCGTTGACCATGAAGTAGCGCAACAGCGTGAACTCCGTCGGCGAGAGGGCGACCAGTTCGCCCGCCTTGAACACCTCGTGGGTCTCGTCGTCGAGTTCGATGTCGGCGAAGGTGATCTTCGACGACGCGCGCTTCTGGTCGTCGAAACCGTTGCGGCGCAGCAACACCTGTAACCGGGCGACGACCTCTTCGAGACTGAAGGGTTTGGTGACGTAGTCGTCACCGCCGATGGTGAGGCCGTTGATCTTGTCCTCCACCGTGTCGCGCGCCGACAGGAATAGTGCCGGCGCCTCCACCCCGTCGGCACGCAGCCGGCGCAGCAGCCCGAACCCGTCCATTCCCGGCATCATTACGTCGAGGACGAGGACGTCGGGTTTGGCGATGCGGCATCGGTCGAGGGCCGCCGGACCGTCGGCGGCGGTCTCGACCTCGTAGCCCTGGAACTTCAGCGACACCGACAGCAATTGACGGATGTTCTCCTCGTCGTCGACCACGAGGACCTTCGCGCCGCGCGTGTTGTTCTGTTTCGCCGCTTCACTCACACGACCAGAGTCCCAGGCGGCCCTGGAACCTCACTGTAGGCACGCTGGGAGATTCCTGTGAACGCTGACCAGCGGGTTCTGGCGTGGCCGGGGGTCACGCGTCGGGGTCACCGTACACGGCGGCCATCTCCTCCGAGCCGCGCCAGCGCGAGTAGGTCGGGCTCTGCGGCCAGCCGTCGGGCGAATCCTGCCACTCCTCCTGCCGTCCGTAGGGCAGGACGTCGAGGAGTCCGAAGGTGAATCCGAGTTGTTCCGTACCACGACCGGTCGAGTGCCAGGTGCGATACACGGTGTCACCGTCGCGGAGGAAGACGTTGAGGGCGAAGCCTTCGCCCGGGGCGGCGTCGACGTCAGCGGAGAAGGTCGTACCCGCCGACGAGTACCAGTCCATGCGGTTACCGACGCGCTGCTTGTAGGCCAGGATCTCGTCCATCGGCCCGTGCGTGATGATGACGAACCGCGCGTCGTAGTCGGCGAGGTAGTCGAGCCGAGAGAACTGGGTGGTGAACCCGGTACAACCCGGGCACTGGAACCGGGCGCCGTCGGTCCACATGTGGTTGTAGACGATCAGCTGTGACCGTCCGTCGAAGACGTCGACGAGTCGAATCGGCCCGTCGGGCCCGGTGAGGACGTAATCGTCCATCTCGACCATCGGGAGTCGACGACGCTGTGCCGCCACCGCGTCGAGTTCGCGGGTGGCCGCCTTCTCGCGGCGACGTAGGTCGGCCAGCGCCGCCGCCCAGGTCTCGCGGTCGGCTACGGGTGGGAGTGCCGCGGTCATGACGAAGCCTTTCGCTCGGTGGTGAGAACAGTCCACCGGGTCTGACCCGCGCCCGGGGCGGAATTCATCGGAAAGGGGGCACAGCTCTACGAAGGGGAAAGGGCGTATGTGCTCTGGAGCCGTCGGACGTGCTCGCGGACCTCGTACAGTTCCCGACGCGCTGCTCGCTGCGCCTTCTCGCCACCGACACCGGCTTGCAGCCGGTCCACGAGCGAGTCCGCGACGCGTTCCAGCTCTTCGACCAGCACCCGCGCCTGCGCCTGCGCGGCCGGGTCGATGGGTCGCCGTGACGGAACCATGGGTGTCATCGTAGGTTCCCCCTTCGTCGACCGCTCACGATCACCGTCGGTCCCCTGGCCGCCGGCCGAGATTGAGTGTCGGTGGCGACGAGATGAACTGTCAGTGAATCCATCCGTCGTGACAGTCGACGTTGTCGCATTCGCACTAAATTGTGTGCATGGATGCTAATGACGAGCGGCGTCAGATCAGCGAAGTACAGGACCGGCTGATCGGCCTCTATTCACACCGACGACCAGAAGACGTCGCCGCCGCGGTCGAGCAGGCCTACGAGCACTTCAGCGGGACCGAAGTCCGCGACTTCGTGCCGCTGCTGGTGGAACGCCGCGCGAACAAGGCTCTCGGCGGCACCGACGTGATGGCCGACCCGACGACCGTCCCGCCGCACGTCGGGGAGTGAGCCGGGCCGGGGTCGCGTCCGTGGGAGGCCCCGGTGGTCAGCAGCACCCGGTGGTCGCATTGAGTACCTGGCGCAGCGCTTCCAGAGACTCTGGCCTCGAGCGGTAATAGACATTCATCCCGCGACGTTCGGGGGAGACCATCCCGGCCTTGCGTAGTTGACCCAGGTGATGGCTCGTCGTTGCTTCGGTGAGCCCGACCGCGGTCGCGAGGTCGCAGGTGCAGATCCCGTCACCGCCGTCGGAGAGAAGGATCGAGACCAGCCTGATCCGCACCGGATCGGCAAGAGCCTTGAGCCGCAACGCGATCTCGAGAGCCGTGGCGTCGTCGAGTGGTGCCGCTGATACAGGCGCACAGCAGATCGGTGCGCTGATGTCGACCATCGGCAAAGTCTTGGGCATGGTCCGACCCTACCCCCACTATTGACATATGTCGAAAAGGTGGCATTCTGCAAAAACGTCATTATTCGACATATGTCTCACAGGTGAAGGTGGTTCCCCTCATGTCCCGCATGCAACTCGCACTCAATGTCGATGACCTCGATACCGCGATCGAGTTCTACTCCAAGCTGTTCGACACCCCGCCGGCCAAGCGAAAGCCCGGATACGCGAACTTTGCGATCGTCGAACCCCCGCTGAAATTGGTGCTCCTCGAGAATCCGGGTCAGGGAGGCACGATCAACCATCTCGGGGTGGAGGTCGAATCGAGCGAGACGGTGCATGCCGAGATTGCCCGACTGTCCGGCGAGGGCCTGTTCACGCAGGAGGAGATCAACTCCACCTGTTGTTTTGCAACGCAAGACAAGGTGTGGGTCACCGGTCCGAGCGACGAAAAGTGGGAGATCTACACCGTGCTCGCGGACTCCGACACCTTCGGAACCAGCCCGAAGCTGTTGGCCGAGAGCGGTGTCGACGAATCCGCCGAGGGGTCGGTGTGCTGCGGCGGTAGCGCCACCGACCCCGCCGACGCTCGCACAGCCTGCTGCTGACCGAGCGTCGTCGTACTTGTCGGTGGGTGGAACGCCGCCAACCCACCACCGTTCTGAACCGCTCACCGCTCCAGGCGGTCGGCGAGATCGCGGATGCGGGTGGTGATGTCGTCGCGGATCAACCGCATCCGTTCGAGGCCGTCGATGCCTCGATCGGAGGGTTCGTCGGTGTTCCACACCTCGACACTCACCCCGTCGGGCGGGGTGACCTCGGCAGTGCCGACCACCACGACCAGGTCCGCGGCTCGCATCATCTCGTCCGTGAGCTGTCGTGGCCGGTGTCCGCCGGCGTCGGCTCCGACCTCGGCGAGCACCCGCGCGGACAGTTCGTTGACCTGCCCGCCGATCTTCGCGCTGGTTCCGGCGGACGACGCCGCGATCCGGTCGGTGACCGTTGACGAGAGACGTTCGGCCATCACAGATTTGCCACGGTTGCTGACGCACACGAACAGCACATTGAGGGGGCACACATGGCGCACGGGCTCCCCGGCCGAGTCGGGTGTTGCAGAGAACCGCTTCCGCAGTGCCAGGGACACATAGACCAGGGCGACGAGGACGGGGACCTCGATGAGCGGTCCGATGACCCCGGCCAGGGCCTGGCCGGAGGTCGCACCGTAGGTGGCGATCGCGACGGCGATGGCGAGTTCGAAGTTGTTGCCGGCGGCGGTGAACGCGAGCGTGGTGGTGCGCGCATACCCCAGACCCATCGCGGCGCCGAGCACGAACCCACCGCCCCACATCACCGCGAAGTAGATCAGCAGCGGCAGAGCGATACGCGCGACGTCCCAGGGCTGCGACATGATCTGCTCACCCTGCAATGCGAACAGGATGACGATGGTGAACAACAAACCGTAGAGGGCCCACGGCCCGAGACGCGGCAGGAACGCGGACTCGTACCACTCGCGGCCCTTGGCGCGCTCTCCGATACGACGGGTGAGGTATCCGGCCACCAGCGGGATGCCGAGGAAGATCAGCACCGACTTCGCGATCTGCCACGGCGAGGCGTCGATGGTCGTCTGTTCGAGGCCGAGCCAGCCGGGCAACACGGAGAGGTAGAACCAGCCCAGCACGGCGAACATGATCACCTGGAATACCGAGTTCAGCGCGACCAGGACGGCAGCGGCTTCGCGGTCGCCGCATGCCAGGTCGTTCCAGATGATGACCATCGCGATGCAGCGGGCGAGCCCGACGATGATCAGTCCGGTCCGGTACTCCGGCAGGTCCGGCAGCAAGAGCCAGGCCAGCGCGAACATCAACGCCGGGCCGATGATCCAGTTCAATGCCAGCGACCCGAGCAGCAGGCGACGGTCGGCGGTGACCGAGTCGAGCCGGTCATAGCGCACCTTGGCCAGCACCGGATACATCATGATCAGCAACCCGAGTGCGATCGGCAGCGAGATGCCGTCGAGCTCGACGGCCGCCAGCGCGTTGCCCACTCCGGGAACACTGCGGCCCAGCAGCAGACCCACCACCATCGCGGCGCCGATCCACACCGGCAGGAACCGGTCGAGCATCGACAGCCTGCCCGCGACGGCGGTTTCCGTGACGTTCATCGTCCGGCCTCACACGAACGTGCTTCCCCCAGGACTGTGGCGAGACAGCCGAGCAGCCCCGACAGTTCTTGTAGCGCACCAGTGTTCACGCGGTAGTACACCCAGGTCGCGCGTCGCTCGCTCGTCACCAGATCGGCTTCGCGAAGCACTCTCAGATGGTGCGAGATCGTCGGCTGCGAGAGGTCGAACGGTCCGGAGATGTCGCACACGCACGCCTCACCTCCCGGATGCGCGGCGATCTCGGACAACAACCGCAACCGGACCGGGTCCGCGAGTGCCTTCAACGCCGGAGCGACGGTCTCCGCCTCGTCGGTCGTCATGCCGCGGGAGACCGTCGCCAGCAGGTTCTGGTTCGACATTCATCAATATTGACAGATGTCGAACCAAGCGGAGGCGTCGACCTACAACCCTTTCGCATACGGCGCGGTGTAGCCGGTCTTCAGTGGTTCGTCCCCCAGCCATGCCGCGAGCTCCTCGGCCCGGGCATCGAGCGCCCGTCGCGCTTCGGAGGACAACGGTTCGAGCGGGACGACGTCGATCGTCGAGTCGGCGCGGCGATACCAGCCACCGACGATGCGACCATCCCACCAGGCGGTCTGGCCACCGTTGCCCGCGGAGTCGAAGACCTGCGGCGCGTGGCCGCCGAGATAGAAGCCGCGCTCCTTGTAGCCCATGGTGGTCGGGTCGAGTTCCGGCAGGAGCACAGCCTGCGGTTCGACCGGCTCGTCCCCCGTGCCGTCGACCCCGGTGCCCTCGGGTAGATCATCGGGTAGGACGTGGCCGACTCCGCCACCCTCCAGGTCGACCTGGACGGTCTCGAGTTCGGCGAGGGCCGCGCGCACCGCGGTCTTGGTCGACCCCAGCCACCACACCAGGTCCGTCTCGGTGCCGGGTCCGTAGGTCCGCAGCCAGCGTCCGATCAGCGCGCAGTGCCCGTCGTGGACGCTCATCGACGGCAGATCCTCGCCGAGCCAGAGCGGCATGGACGTCCACGCCGGCCGCGACAGATGCCAGCGCAGCCGGTTGGGTCCGCGGACGATCGCCCCCTCGGCGTCGAGCATGTTGAGCACGCGCGGCCCCATCGGGGCGCGGCCCGCCCACGTGGTGCCCGCGCCGTGACTGATGTAGCCGTCGAGCGCGGGCAGACGCTCGCGGAGTTCGGTGGAGGTCAGCGACTCGCCACCGGCGAGTTCGGCCAGGACCGCCCGCCGCGCGGTCTCGATCCAGCCCTCCGGGTCGTCGAAGTCGGGACTGCGCCGGAGGTCGCGCAACATGTTGGTGCGTTCCGACGCCGAGATCCGCGGCCCGAGGGCTCCGACGGACTCGGCCAGGATGTCCCGCGGGAAGACGAACAACGTGCGACGCATCGCGAGGTGCTTGACGAGCGTCCGGTCGTCGTAGAGGGCGGCGTCGACCGACTCGCGCGAGAGCTCCGGATCGACCCGGGCCCATGCGGCGAGGTGGACGCTCGACGGTGTGGTCGCGTGCAGACCGACCATCGTGGCAGCGGCTTCTACGGAGTCGGCAGCTCGAGACGAGACATCGAGGTGTTGCCGGCGCATGAGGCGAGTGCGGCGTTGCGAGTCGGAGATCAACAGGCGGCTCATCGCACGGGCACCCGGGGTCGTCGCATGGACAGATCGTAGTGATCGAAGCCGACAGCCCGGGTGACCCGGCAGGCGAGGAGGGGACGCGGGTGCCGGAGACCGCCGACCCCCGTCGACCCGGTGTCCGGCACCCGCGCGGTCGTGTGGGCCGAACGACACACAGCCCCCGACGGGCAGTGCTTCGCGACACTTTCGGTGTGTCCTTCGACCGACGCAACCTGTGCGTTTCCCGACCCCCGTCGAGTTGCGCCCCACCAGCAGACCCCACGAACGCGACCCACTCCACCCCCGTTCCGGAAACCGGTACATAAGCGCAGATCAAGCCGCTAACGGACTATCCGGACCGGACAGAACCGGTTCCGGATCCGCTTGCCACGTCCGGTGATCCGCGGTCCGCGGTGTGGCCGTCACCACATCGGATCGCCGATGGTGGCGCGGCGGGATCGGCTATCGCATGATGGTGCGGTCGATCTGTCGGGGCGAGCACAAGGACAGCTGAGTGGATTTCGGTCAGGCACTCACGCGTCTGTTCGTGCAAGCGGGACGTCCCACGCTGCGCGCCGCGGCGACGCGGGCCCGGGTCTCGGCGCAACGGATCAGTGACTGGCGCAACGGCCGTCATCTCCCCCGCGACTTCGCGACGGTCGAACCGCTGCTCGTCTGGCTGACCGCCCGCGCCGTCGCCGCCGGGGCCGACGACGTCCTGACCATCCCGCAGTGGCGGGAGATGTGGGACCGCCGGACGCCCGACGAGACCCCCACAGCCGAGCCGCCCGCACCGCAGCATGCCCGGCCGTTCCCCGGCCTCGCCACCCTGACCGCGGCCGACAGTCAGATGTACTTCGGCCGGGACGACGTCGTCGGCACCCTTGTGGATGCGATCCTGTCGGCCCGCTCCGGACCGCCACCGCTGTCCCCCGCGTCGCGACTGGTGGTGGTCACCGGGGTCTCGGGATCGGGCAAGTCGTCGCTGCTCCGTGCCGGCCTCGCCCGGGACACGCGATTGTCGTCGCCCCGACTCGGCGAGATCACCCCGAGCGGGCTCGTCATCGCCGACCCGGACGAGCCGGGCGCCACCGATGCGCCGGCCTCGACGACCGGGGACCCGGTCATCGTCATCGACCAGTTCGAGAACGTCTTCTCGCTCGAGGACCCGCTTCGGACCGAGACGCTGCGCGAGGTCGAAGAACTGGCGTCCGACGTCGTGGTCGTGGTCGGCGTGCGAGCCGACTTCTTCAGTCAGTGCGTCGAGCATCCGTTCCTCGCCGATGCGTGGCAGCACCGCTGCGTGATCGTCTCGGAGATGACCCGCACGCAGTTGCGCGAGGTGATCACCGCGCCCGTCCGACTCGCCGGCGGCCGCATCGAGACCGGACTCGCCGACGTGATGATCACCGAGCTGTACGAGGCGTCGACCGGCGGTGACCGCGCCGGCCGCCTGCCGCTGCTGGCGCACGTTCTCCAGGCGACCTGGGCACGCCGCACCGGCAACCGCATGACCCTATCCGGGTACCGGGCCACCGGCGGTATCGCCCGCGCGGTCGCCGACACCGCCGAGACGGCCTGGGCGGCGATCGATCCGCGTCATCGGGATCTCGCACGCGCGGTCCTCCTCGCCCTGGTGCACGTCGGCCCGGCCGGCATCGCGCTGCGCGTGCCGCTGTCCACGGCGACCATCGCGAACCGGTTCCCGCCCGAGGTCGCGACCGTCATCGACGAATTCGCCCAGGCCAGGCTGCTCACCGTGTCCACCGACTCAGTGATGCTCGTGCACGACGTGGTGCTCACCGCCTGGCCACGTCTGGCCGAGTGGATCGCCGACGACACCGACAACCACCTCTGGCGCCAGCAGGTCGACGCCGACACCGCGGCGTGGCTGGCCAACGGGCGCGGCCGGTCGTTCCTCTACACCGGGTCGCGCCTCGAGGACGCCAAGCGCCGGCGACGAACCCTGCGCAGCGACTACCTGCATCTGCTGAGCAACGAGAACGACGCCTTCCTCGACGCGGCGGTCGCCATGCAGCAGCGGCGCCGCATCACGCGCGTCGGCGCGGTGTCGGTGATCGTCGTGCTGGCCATCGCGGCGTCCATCACCGCCGCCATCGGCTTCCGACAGGCCCACGACCTGCGCGAACAGCGCAACGCCGCCGAACGCTCGGCTCTGTTGTCGCACATCGACAGCATGCAGTACTCCAACCCGTCGCTGGCCGCGCGACTGTTGCTCGTCGCCCACGAGGTCTATCCCGACGACCCGACCGTCCAGAGCCGTCTGCGCGGCGCCGCGACGACGCCCCTGGTGGCCCCGCTGACCGGCCACACCGGCCCGGTCTACGACCTGTCCTTCAACCGGACGGGCACGCAGCTCGCCTCGGCGAGCGGCGACCGGACCGTGCGCGTCTGGGCCCGGTCCGGCTCGTCGGACTATCGCGAGGTGGCGGTCCTGCGCGGCTTCGGCAACTACGTCACCAGCACCGACTTCCACCCGACCCGGCAACTGCTGGCGAGCAGCAGCGGGGACGGTTCCGTCCGGATGTGGGACCTGGGCGACGCACCGAACCCGCGGCTGGCGACGACGGTGTCCCCGGGCCACGGCACCGTCTACATGGTGCGGTTCTCCGCCGACGGCCGGACCCTGGCCGCATCGTCCGACGACGGCACGATCACGATGTACGCCGTCTCACCGACCGGAGCGATCCGGGAGACGGCCGTCCTGCGCGGCCACACCGCCGCGGCGCGCACCCTCTCCTTCAGCCCCGACGGACGCGTCCTGGCCAGCGGCGGCGACGACCGGACCGTCCGGCTGTGGACGACCGGCGAATCGCCGCAGCCGCTGGGTGGGCCGCTGACCGGCTTCCCCAGCATCACCCATGCCGTCGCGTTCAGCCCCGACAGCCGCTCGCTGGCAGTCACCGGCGACAGCCCGAACACCCAGCTGTGGGACGTGGCCGACCCGCTCGCACCCCGCCCGCTGAGCACGTCGCTGCCCAACAGCACGGCCGGGTCCTGGTCGATCGCTTTCGACGGTCCGGGTGCGCAGTTGGCCTCCGCCCGGGCCGACGGCCTGGTCCGGGTGTGGAACACCGCCAACACGGCCTCGCCGATCCTGCAGTGGGCGCTGCAGACGACCTCCGAACAGGGCTCGGTGCGGACCTTCGCGGCCCGGTTCGACCCCAGCGGCCGCCAACTCGTCTCCGGCCGCTCCGACGGGACGATCGACGTCTGGAGCCTGCCCGGCCGAACCGAACCCGACCGGGGCGGGACCATCACCGGCGTGGACACCGACGACGCGCAACGAGTCCTGGCAACGGTCGGCGCCGACACCACCCTGAACCTGTGGACGATGTCCGACGGCCTCACGCTGCGATCGCGCACGCCCATCCAGCGCCGGGTCAACGACCATCCGCGCGTCAGCCTCAACGGCCCCGGCACCCTCGCCGCGACCGCGAACAACAACGGCGGGCTCGTCGAGCTGTGGGACATCACCGACACCGCTGCCCCGCGACGCGCCGCGGCCCTCGACGTCGCCACCCGCTATTCGTTCCCGGTCGCCTTCGCGCCGTCGGGCGATCTGCTCGCGACCGGAGACACCGACACGACCGTGGCCCTGTGGGACACCTCGGTGCCCGGCTCCCCGCGACGCGTGGGCGCACCGCTGCGCGGGCCAACCGACCTCATCCGCAATGTCGCCTTCAGCTCCGACGGCTCGCGGCTCGCGGTCACCTCCGACGACAAACGCGTCTACCTGTACGACCTGACGTCGCCGGGCGCGGACCCGGTCGACGTCATCACCACCGAAGCGCCGGCCGCCCAGTCCGTATTCGACGGCGATGTGCTGGTGGTCGCCTCCCGCGACCTCTCCACGTGGCGGCTCCCGCCGGCCGGCACTGATGCCGAACCCGAACTGCTCGACCGGGAGGAGGACATGTTCGCCTCGACGGTGTCCGTCGCGCCGAACCGCCTCACGGTGGGTACCGCGACGCACGAGCTGATCAGTTTCGCCCTCGACGACGACGGCCGGCTCACCGACCCGCAACCGGTCGGGACGCTGCTCGCGACCACCGACACGACCACCACCTGGCAACTACCCGCCCGACTCCCCACCGACGAGGACATCATCTCCGGCGGCGACACCACCGGGAACGTCTACCTGCACACGCTCGATCTCGACGAGGCCCGCGACTGGATCTGCGCCAGCACCGCACCCGTCACCGACGCCCAGCGCGACGCCTATCTCCCGCACATCGACGTTCGTGCGGACTGCCGTCGGGACTGAAGCCGTTGCGGCTCAGCGGAAGCCGAGCACCTCGTCGCCCCACGCCTCCCAGATGTCGCCGTCGAGGTTCTGCACGACCCGATCCTCGGCGTCGATGCGCAGCACCGGGCGATGGCCGGTGTCGTAGGTCGGCCAGGGATCCCCGAGCGCCCCGGCGTCCGGCTCCTGACCGTGTGCGAATGCGGTCCACCGTCGGATCATCCTCTCCGACACCGCTTCTCCCTGCTTACGTCCGCCGAGCAAGAACGTGATGTCCTTCGGCCCGTTGCCCAGATTCCCCCACACGTACGGGACCTCGGTCGCATGGGCGGCCCCCAGACCGAGCAGCCGGAACATCCGCGTCGTCCAGTCGTAGCGGTACACATAGACCGGCGCCGAACGCGCATGCGCCTCCGCGAGCCACAGCGTGGGCATGCGGAACGCCACGTCACGGGCCACGCCGAGCCCGGTGACCTTCGGGCGCAGACCGGAATACGCGGAGAGCACCTGAGCACGTTCGGGCAGGACGACGTCCGGATACTCCTTCGCCATCCCGGCGAACATGCGCTCGATGTCGGCGGTGGTGATCGGCATCAGCGGCGACTTCATGTATTTGAAGAGATTCGCCTCGTCGCGGTTGGTCCCGATGATCAGCGGCACCGGATGCGCCCGACCCGCGCGATAGACGTCGAGGGGATGTTCGGGCAGCAGATCGCCGTCGATGACCGGCGCGAACGCGATGGTCCCCGGCACCTCGGTGGGGACCCTCTCGAACAGCGTGGTGGTGATCACCGAACACGTCATGCCGTCGAGTTGTTCGAGACGCCCGACGATCTCGCCGGTGTCGAGTTCACCGGCGTCGATCCCGGCGACCTCGAGCAGTTGGTCGGCGACCCGCGCGGCCCGGTCGGCGCCGTACATCGACGTCACGGGCGAACTCTGCGCGATGGCCCGGCCGAAGAGCCCGGCCGCGGCCGGCATGGTGAGCAGCGCGGTGACCAGTCCCGCGCCGGCCGACTCGCCGAACACCGTCACCTTGTCGGGGTCACCGCCGAAGGCGGCGATGTGCTCGCGGACCCAGCGCAACGCCGTGAGCACGTCACTGAGGCCGGCATTCGACTCGAACCGCGGGTCGATGGACGACAGGTCGGCGAACCCGAGCACGCCGAGCCGGTAGTTCAGCGTCACGACGACCACGTCGCCGGTGGCGGCGAGGTTCGAACCCTCGTAGAACGGCTGGGCTCCCGACCCCAGCACGTAGGCGCCGCCGTGCAGCCACACCATGACCGGGAGTCCGACGGCGTCGTCGGCGTGCTCCGCGGCCCCCGGCGGGGTCCAGACGTTGAGGAACAGGCAGTCCTCGTCCATGACCACATCGGGACCGAGACGCACGGCGGGGTTGAGTTGTTGCGGGCAGACCGCGCCGAAGGTCGAGGCGTCCACCACGTCCTCGGGCGCATCGGCCTCCTCGAGGGGAACCGCACGGCGCCAGCGCAACTGCCCCACGGGCGGGCGGGCGTACCGGATGCCCCGCCACACGTCGGCCCGTTCCCCGGCGACCCCGCGGAAGGTGCCGACCCGGGTCTGGGCCGTTGGGCGGGTCCCGTCCGGAGCCACGCCGTCGGTCGGGGACGTCGAGTTGGCGGAGGTGCCCGGTTCGTCGTGCTTCATCCGTCCATCGTGCACCGTGAACCTGTTCTCGTAATCCAGAACTCGGCCGTGTCTGCTGGGTATGGTGACCGCATGGAGCTACTACGCAACGTCGTAATCTTCCTGCACATCATCGGCTTCGCCGTGACCTTCGGCGGCTGGGTCACCCAACTCGTGGCTCGCGAATTCCGGTTCACCCGCGTGATGGACTACGGACTGCTGCTCTCCCTGCTGACCGGGCTCGCGCTCGCAGCGCCGTGGCCGGCCGGTATCGAGCTGAACTACCCGAAGATCGGCATCAAGCTGGTGATCCTGCTCGTCCTCGGCGGAATCCTCGGCATGGGCAGCGCTCGGCAGAAGCGCACCGGCGAACCCGTACCGCGCGCCCTCTTCTGGTCCGCCGGCGCCCTGTCCTTGCTCGCCGCGGGCCTCGCCGTCATCTGGTAGCCCCGGCCGGCGAGCCGAACCCGCGAGACGACAGACGCCGCGCACCGGAAGAGGTGCGCGGCGTCTGTCGGGAGAGCCCCCTGTCGGGATTGAACCGACGACCGCTCGCTTACAAGGCGAGTGCTCTACCACTGAGCTAAGGAGGCGCGCGAGCGAGTATATCCGTCGGACCTCTTCCGCTTCATCCGCACCCGGCGGACCGGCCGGGCCGCGATCAGCCCCGGATGGCCGCGACCGCTTCGATCTCCACCAGCTGATCGTCGTAGGCGAGGACCGAGACGCCCAGCAGGCTGCCGGCCGGCTTGTGGTCGCCGAACGCCTCGGTCACCGCGTCCCACGCGACCACCAGATCGGCCTGCAGGTGTTCGGCGACGAAGACGGTGACCTTCGCGACGTCGCGCAGCGTCGCGCCGGACTCGATCAGCGCGGCCTCGAGGTTTCTCATGCACTGCACGGCCTGTTCGCGAACGTTCCCGGGTGCGACGGTGGCGCCGTCGTCGTCGATGGGGGCCGCACCGGCGGTGAAGACGAGACTTCCGGGACTCACCATGGCACTGCGGGTGTGGCCGTCTCGCGGACCGTTGATCTGCACCGAGGACATGCCGCGATCGTAGACGAGCAACCCCGGTCACCACCGCCGTCGACCCTGCCGGAGTCGTCCGGACGGACGAGGTGTATCCAGTCTCCTGTCAGGGTTGAACCGGCCGGGTGTCGGTTACCCCGCGAGCACTCCACCATCGACCCGAGGAGGCCTGCGTGCGCGAACAGATCGGCCGTGTCCTGCGTCGGCTCAGCGGCAGCCGGCAGGCGACGATCGACACCATCGAACCGGGCAGCATCATGGTGTCGCCACGTAAGCCGATCGAACCGTTCGACGTCGCGGCGATCACCGAGGTCCTCGATCTCGCCACGAAGATCGGGGCGGTGCTGCTCGACTCGGGCACCGGGGCCATCGACACCCAGACGCAGATCAAGTTCGTCGCCGGCGTGTACGGCCTCGAGGACGTCGACGTGGATGTCACCTACAACACGATCGTCGTCAGCGCGCGGCGCGGCGCGACGCTCCCGCCGATCACGACCATGGAGCAGGTCTACTACCGGTCGATGGACTTCACCCGGCTCGCGCAGGTCGACCGGCTCGTCCGCCGCATCCGCGATTCGTTCATCAGCCCGTCCACCGCGCACCAGATGGTCGACGAGATCATCACCGCGCCGCACCCCTATCCGCACTGGCTGGCCACGACCGCCTGGGGGATCATGGCGTCGGGCATCGCGGTGCTCCTCGGCGGCGAATACCTCGTCGCCGCGCTCGCCTTCCTGACGACCGTGGTGACGGTGACCGTCAACCGCTGGCTCAACCGCATTGGGACACCGGTCTTCTTCCAGCAGCTGACCGGCGGTTTCATCGCGGTGGTCCCGGCCGCCCTGGTCTTCGCCGCGGCCGAACGACTCGGTGTGCAGATCGCGCCGTCGCAGGTCATCGCGGCCGGCATCGTCGTGTTGCTCTCGGGGTTGTCCCTCGTCGGCTCGGTCCAGGACGCGATCACCGGCGCACCGATCACCGGTGTCGCCCGGTTCTTCGAGTTGCTGCTGATGACCGGCGGCATCATCGCCGGCGTCGGCGTCGCGATCCGAATCCTGGAGGCGGGCGGCATCTTCCTGCCCACGATCACCACGACCACCAGCTTCGAGGTCGTCGAACTGCCGATCCGGGTGATCGCCGGCGCGGTCGCCGCCTGCGCCTACGCGCTGGCCAGCTACGCCGAGACGCGCGCCCTCGGCGTGGCGTTCCTCGGCGGTTTCATCGGCACCGCGGTCGCGGCGGCCTCGACGTTCACCGACATCGGCGACGTCATCGCCAACGGTCTCGCGGCGGCGTTCGTCGGACTGATCGGCGGCCTGCTGGCACGCCGCGCGTTGACCCCGCCGCTGGTCGTCGCGGTGGCCGGTATCACCCCGCTGCTCCCCGGTCTCGCGGTGTATCGCGGCCTCTACGGCATCCTCGGCGACCAGACCCTCGACGGATTCACCTGGATCGCGAACGCGCTGGCCATCGGCTGCGCCCTCGCTGCGGGGGTCACGCTGGGCGAGTTCGTCGCCCGGTCGCTGCGTCGCCCTCAGCTGCCACCCCGTCCGGACTGGCGCCTCCGCAGAAGGATCGCCCTGCGCGAAGCCCGTGAGGCGCGGCAGGCCGACGCGGCGGCACGACGGGCCCGGGCGAACCGGTGGCGACCGCCACCGCCGCGTCGCTGACGCCGGACGGGTGGCCGTGAGCACCGGCGATGTCCGGGTAGAATGCGGAGTCGGGCGTGTCATCGGACGGCCGCTCAAGTCAGCAACGGACCGAGACACCGCACGGCTGCGCCTCGTCACCGCGCACCGAACCGCACACCATGCCGCACAACGAGGGGACTCACATGCCCGCGAAGACCACCGACGCGACCGACATCACCGACGACGAACTGGAGCCGGTGGCCGACGAGACCGCCAACTCGGCGCGCCGAGTCGTCGCCGCGTACGCCACCGACGCCGACGAGTGCCGGATGCTGTTCGCCATGCTGGGGATCGCGCCGGGCGAGAACGCCTGAGCAGGTGGCTCCGCGCGCAGGAGAAACCAACCCCGACACCGGCGGAGTGACCGGCACCGACCGGTCCACCCATGACGGGGCCGAGTTCGTGGTCGTCGCGAACCGCCTGCCCGTCGACAAAGAGGTCCTTCCCGACGGCACGGTCAACTGGAAGCAGAGTCCGGGCGGACTCGTGACCGCGCTCGAGCCGATCCTGCGCGCCAACACCGGGGCCTGGGTCGGCTGGTCGGGCATCCCCGACTCCGATGACAACCCCGACATCGAGGGCATCGACATCCACGCGGTCCCGCTGTCGGCGCAAGAGATCGCCGAGTACTACGAGGGCTTCTCCAACGCCACCCTGTGGCCGCTCTACCACGACGTCATCGTCAAGCCCGAGTACCACCGCGAGTGGTGGAACACCTACGTCGAGGTGAACCGGCGCTTCGCCGAGGCGGCCTCGCGAGCCGCGGGCGAGGGGGCCGTCGTCTGGGTGCAGGATTACCAGCTCCAACTGGTGCCGAAGATGCTGCGCATGCTGCGGCCCGACGTCAAGATCGGCTTCTTCCTGCACATCCCGTTCCCGCCGGTCGAGCTGTTCATGCAGATGCCGTGGCGGACCGAGATCGTCGAAGGACTGCTCGGCGCCGACCTCATCGGATTCCACCTGCCGGGTGGGGCACAGAACTTCCTCTTCCTCGCCCGACGCCTCGCCGGGCAGGCCACCAGCAAGGGCACCGTCGGCGTGCGCTCGCGCTTCGGCGTGGTGCAGGTCGGTTTCCGCACCGTGCGCGTCGGCGCGTTCCCCATCTCGATCGACTCCGGGGAGCTCGACGCACTGTCCAAGACCCGCAAGATCCGGGAGCGCGCCGCCGAGATCCGCCGTGAGCTGGGCAATCCGAAGACGATCATGCTCGGCGTCGACCGGCTCGACTACACCAAGGGCATCGACGTCCGGCTCAAGGCCATCTCCGAGTTGCTGGCCGAGGAGCGACTCGATCCCGCCGACACGGTCATGCTGCAGCTCGCGACGCCCAGCCGTGAGCGCGTCGAGAGCTACAAGCAGATGCGCGCCGGTATCGAGCAACTCGTCGGGAACATCAACGGCACCTACGCGAGCGTGGGCCAGCCGGTCGTGCAGTACCTGCACCGTCCGGTGCCGCGTGAGGAACTCGTCGCCTTCTTCGTCGCGGCCGACGTCATGCTGGTCACGCCTCTGCGTGACGGCATGAACCTGGTCGCCAAGGAGTACGTGGCCTGCCGGGGTGACCTGGGCGGCGCGCTCGTCCTCAGCGAGTTCACCGGCGCGGCAGCCGAACTGCGCTCGGCCTACCAGGCCAACCCGTACGACCTCGACGGCGTCAAGGACGCGATCGAGGCCGCGGCCGAACAGAGCGAACACGAGGGCAGGCGGCGGATGCGCGCGCTACGCAGGCAGGTCCTCGCACACGACGTCGCGAAATGGGCGGAGAGCTTCCTCGGCACCCTCGGTGCCGACTCCGACACCGAACTGTCGCCCAACCGGGGTGTTCATCTGGTGGACGAGCCCGAGTGAGCCACACCGGGATTCCCGCCGAACTCACCGACGCGCTGGTCCGGGCCGCCGGCGTGGGGGTGCTGCTCGTGGCCAGCGACTACGACGGATGCGTCTCGCCGATCGTCGCGCGTCCCGAGGACGCCGTCCCCGAACCCGCGTCGATCGACGCTCTCGTCGCCGCCGCGGCACTTCCCGACACCGTCGTCGCCGTGGTGTCCGGCCGCGAACGGGCCGTGCTCGCGGAACTGTCCGGCCTCACTGCCCCGGTCGTGCTGGTCGGTAGTCACGGCAGTGAGTTCGAGTCCGGGTTCGCGGTCGAGGTCACCGACGAAGCGCGCGCACTGTTGACCCGCCTGATCGACGAGTTGCGTGCCATCGCAGCAGAATTCCCGGGCAGCACCGTCGAGGTCAAACCGGCGAGCACGGTGCTGCACGTGCGCAACGCGTCGGCGTCCGACGCCGTCGCCGCGCTCGATCGCGCCCGCACCGGCCCGGCCTCCTGGCCGGGGGTGCACACCACCGAGGGCAAGGCCGTTCTCGAACTCGCAGTGATCGAGACCAGCAAGGGCCACGCCCTCGACACCCTGCGCGCGGCCGTCGGCGCCGACGCGGTCATCTATCTCGGCGACGACGTGACCGACGAGAAGGCCTTCGCCCACCTGCGTCCGCAGACCGGTGACATCGGCATCAAGGTCGGTGAAGGTGACACCGCCGCCGACTATCGCATCGCCGACACCGACGATGTGGCAACGGTTCTCGCGTTCGTGGCCGAGCAGCGGGCGCGGACGGCCTCGGCTCGCTAGTGGTGTGTCTTGGAAATAGGTGGCCGGTATCCGGTGGAGCGATCGGTGGTCTGGCAAGGCGGAGGAGGGAGGGATAGCGGAGCTATCTCGACCGACGACAACGCAGCCAGGCGCCGATCGAGCGCCGGAGACCAGTCGCCTATTTCCGAGACGCACCACTAGGCAGGCTGGCCGGGTGCGACGACGAGCGGGTCCGTCGTCATCGCCCGCCGCGCACCCTCCCGGATCACCTCGTGCACGAAGCCGAGTTTGCGCACGACGGGCTCGGGGATGGTGAACGGATAGAGCGGCCGGCGCCCCATGGCCACGTTCACCCGGTTCAACATGAGCGACAACCACTTCCAGTCGTACAGCAGCCGTTCGATCGGCTCGTCGGCGTATGACCGGAGCGGCACGATGTCACGGTCCATGGTGAACCGGACCTGCTGCGCGTCGAGATTCAGCCCGGATTCCCGGGCGGTGTCGATGGTCCCGGTGATGTGGAGGTAGTGCGCGAAGCACTCGGCGAAGTCTTCCCACGGATGCATCGTGGCGTACTCGGAGATGTACGACTCCCGCCAGTTCTCGAGTGCCCCGAACCGATAGTGGCGGTTGATCGCGTCGGCGTAGCTCGCGCGTTCGTCGCCGAACAGGTCCCGACACCGGTCGAGGTAGCGTTCCGCACCCGGGCCGGTCTCGACGAGGACGTGTTCGTAGTAGTGCCCGGTCTCGTGCCGGAAGTGACCGAGCATGGTGCGGTACTGCTCGCCGAGGTCGACCCGCAGGCGCTCCCGATAGGCGTCCTGGGTCTCGGCGAGGTCGATGGTCACCACCCCGCCCGCGTGCCCGATCATCACCGGCCGGCCGAGGGTCTGACTCGACAACAGGTCGAAGGCCAGGCCGCCCTCGGTGCGCCAGAACGGCTCCACCGGCAGACCCAGATCGACGAGTTGGTACACCAGCAGCCGCAGATCGAACGAGGCCGGCGCGAGCTTCTCGAGCGCGATGGTGTCCTCGGCGTCGGGCTGACGCCGGATCAGCGACTCGGGGAAACACCGACCCCGCAGGCCGATGCTGCCCTCGGTGACCTCGGCGAGCGTCAGCCAGTTGCATTGCGTCCGATCCCGATTCGCACACCACACCCACAGGGCACCGCCGATCTCGACCCCCTCCTCGCCGACCGCGTACAGCGACCGCGACGGCAGGTGCACGCCCATGGTCGTCGCACAGTTCGGGCAGGTCTGACGATCGAAGCCCGACAACGCATTGCAGACCGGACAGGTGAGCGCATGCACGCGCTCACCCTATCCGGACGCGCGCATTCCCGTCGTCGATCGGAAGCTCGCCGCGCACCGTCGCCGTCACTTCGTAGGAGTTGAGGTTGATCGACCCGCGATGGTTGTCGAGGAACGCGGTGTCGGCGGCATCGCGGCCGGTCGAGATCCGCACGAGGCTCTGACGTGGGGCGAGCCCGGTCGCGTCGACCACCACCCACTCACCGTCGACGATCGCCTCGGCGACGGCGTGGAAATCCATCGGCGAACACCCTGGGGCGTACACCGCGACGAGGCGGGCCGGGATGTTCAGGGCCCGCAGCAGCGCGACGACGAGATGCGCGTAGTCGCGGCAGACCCCGGCACCGGCGAGCAGGGTGTCGGCGGCGCCGTCGATGGGGTCGGAAGTCCCGGGGATGTAGCTGAGGCGGTCCGAGACGTATGCGGCGACCTGGTTCAGGATCTCCCCGTCGGGCAGCGATGCGTCGAACTGACCCGCGGCGAAGCCGAAGAACTTGTCGCACTCGGCATATCTGCTGGGCCGCAGGTACGTCGAGCGGTCGGTGATGTCGACGGGCAGCGGATCGGCGGGCGTGAGGACCGACGCCCGGTAGTCGATGGTCAGCAGACCCCGCTCGAGCTGCAGCCGATGGATCCGGGAACCGTGCGGCCCGATGATCTCCTCGGGCGTCACCGACTGTCCGTCGAATTCGACCTCGAGTTCTTCTTCCAACTGGAGGCCGGGCAGTCGGGCTACGGTGATCTGCATCTCCAGTTCGGTGGGGTCGTCGACCCGCACCTCGAGCCGTGCGGATACATCGCGGGGCAGCGTCATGGACACACCGTAGGGGATGCGTGCGACGACGGCAGAGGCAGGCGGGCCGACGGCCTGTCTACAGCGTCGCCATCGCCGCGATCGGATCCGCGTAGATGACGCTGAGCGCCACCACGACCGCCGCGCTCTCCTGCACGCGCACACCGAATCTCGACGGCGCGATCTCCAGCGGCCAGGTCAGCGTGGTCGCCTCGTCGAAGGCCGCCTGCACCGGCGCGAGCCCGTGCGGGTGTGCGGCGAACGCGTCGCCGGCCACGACGATGGCATCGGGGTTGATCACATCCCGGATGAGCGCGACCGACTCTCCCAGCACCCGGGCCCGCTCGTCGGCGATCCGAGCGGCCGTGGGGCTGATCCTCAGCCGACGCGCCGCGACCTCCGCGGCGTCGTTGCCGATGACGTTCTGCAACCGGACCCGGGTGAGCCCGGGGGCGAGCACCGGAGCCGTGACCGGCAGATGCGCGATGGTGCCCGCGCCACGCTCCGGTACGTGCACGCGGCCGTCGAGAGTCATTGCCATCCCGGCCGTTTCGCGGGCGTAGAAGAACAGCCCGGAACCCCCGTCGTCGCGCGGATGCGACAGGAGCAACTCGGCGGCCGCCATCGCCTCGACGTGCTCACAGACCGACACCGGCGTGTCGAGGCTCCCGGCAAGTGTTGCGCCCACGGCGAGTTGATGCCAGCCCAGGACCCGGTGGTTCACCACCCCGGTCTCGGCATCGACCGCGCCACCGACCGCGACACCTCCCCACAGCACCCGCCGCCCGCTGAACCGGGCGGCGAGTTCGGCGAGCAGTCCGCTGAGGTGCGCGAGCGCGTCCTCCTGATCGCCGGTCGGCGTCAGCACGGCGTGACTGTGCAGTGTGCGGCCGCCGAGGTCGGCGATGACGAGCACGGTCCGGCGGGCGCCGATGTGCATACCCGCGACGCACAGCGAGTCGCGGTCGATGGTCAGCGGATTCTTGGGCCGGCCAATCGCTTTCGGCCCGGCGAGATCGGGGCGTTCGACGACCAGACCGTGAGCGGCCAGCGCGTGCACCTGACGGTTGATGGTGGCCGGCGACAGACCCGTCGTCGCGGCGAGCTGATCCCGCGTCACCGGTCCGCCGACCCGGATCGCATGCAGTACCGCCGCCGCCGGGGTGGAGGTCAGTTGCAGCGCCGCCGGGATCACTCCCCCACTCATGCGACGAATGTAGCAGCGCGGTCCGTAAGGTTGAGCCCATGAGCACCGACACCGCCTCCCAGTCGACGGACAACCGACCGATCGCCGTGGTCACCGGCGCCAGTTCGGGGATCGGCGCGGCCACCGCGCGTCAGCTCGCCTCGCAGGGCTTCCACGTGGTGCTGGGGGCGCGCCGGATCGATCGGGTGACCGCGCTCGCCGACGAGATCGGCGGCACCGGAAGGCAACTCGACGTCACCGACGAGCAGTCCGTGGCCGCCTTCGTCGACGGCCTCGACACGGTGCACGTGCTGGTGAACAACGCCGGTGGCGCCAAGGGTCTCGACCCCGTGTCAACCGCCGACCTCGACGACTGGCGCTGGATGTGGGAGACCAACGTCCTGGGCAGCCTGCGGGTCACCAAGGCGTTGCTTCCCGCGCTCATCGCGTCGGGTGACGGCCTGATCGTCTCCGTCACCTCGATCGCGGCGTTCGAGGCCTACGACAACGGCGCCGGTTACACCTCGGCGAAGCATGCGCAGGGTGTCACCCACCGGACGCTGCGCTACGAACTCCTCGGGAAGCCTGTCCGGCTCACCGAGGTCGCACCGGGCATGGTCGAGACCGACTTCTCCCTCGTCCGCTTCGAGGGCGACCAGGAACGCGCCGACAAGGTCTACGAGGGCCTGACACCGCTCGTCGCCGAGGACGTGGCCGAGGTCATCGGGTTCGTCGCGTCCCGGCCGCCGCACGTCAACCTGGACCAGATCATCCTCAAGCCGCGCGATCAGGCCTCGGCCCGGCGGAACATCAAGACCGGCTAGCGCGGGGCCGGGGCGTTCGAGGTGGGCGCCCCGCTGGGCGTCGCCGGGACCGAGGTCTCGCGGACCTCGCCCTTGATGGCCGACATGCCCTGCCAGGTCTCCCAGTCGTAGATCCAGTCGTAGATGTCGCCGTCGGCCTCCGACAACGCGATCCGCGTCCCGGTCACCTCCACCGGGTCGCCGTAGACCGCGACACGGAAGTAGCGTTCGGCGTCGGCCTCCGACAGGTTGATGCATCCGTTGGTGACGTTGGCCGATCCCTGCACGTTCACGGTCGCCGGGTTCGCGTGGATGAACTCGCCGTTGTTGGAGATCCGCACGGCCCAGCGTTCGCGGATGTTGAAGTAACCCGCGGCCGGATTGCTCATGAAGAACTCTTCGTACTTCTCGGTGACCACGTGGATGCCCGAGCGCGTGACGTTCCGGTCGAGGTCGCCGCCGCCGTAGCTGCACGGCAGCGCCATGAGTTCGACACCGTCGCGGAGCACCACGATCCGGTGCGAGGACTCCTCGGCCTTCACCACCTGGGCCCGCCCGATGGTGAAGTCGCTGGTCACGTCGGCCGCTCCATAGGCACCGCCGCCGTGGTCGAGGCCGTACAGCTTGGCTGCCATGCTGACCTTCGTCCCGGGTGCGTAGTACTCGCGGGGTCGCCAGTGCACGCGGGAGCCGTTGTCCTCGCCCAGCCACGCCCACGACCCCTCGGTGGGTGGTGTGGTGGTGACGGTCAGCGCCCGCTCCACGGCCTCCTTGTCCTCGACCGTCCCGTTGAACTTCAGGATGATCGGCGCCGCGATGCCGACCTCCTGACCGTCGCCGATGTTGACGACGACGTTCACCTGACTCGACGGCTGCAGCGTGGTGAACGTCCCGGCGACCGGCACGACCTTGCGATCGAGACCCACCGCCGTTCCGCTCCAGGTGTATTCGGTGCCGTAACCGAGGGGCTCGCTGATCGTGTAGGTCGTCCGGTCCTCCGACAACTGACCCTTCACCACGACGCCGCGCGGGTTGGTCAGCTTCACGTCGGGGTTCAGGGAACCGTCGGTCGCCTTGACCGAGAACTCGGCGGTCGGGGTGGCCGGCTCGGCATCGAGGGCTGGGGTGAACGTCAGGGTGACCGGCGGGTCGGCCGGTGTGTCGTTTCCGGGGCCGAGGCCGGAGCCGGAGCAGGCCGCCACCGCGACCCCGAGCGCTCCGACCCCGGCCGCGGCGAGCACGGAGCGTCGGTTCACCGAGGTCTGGGGAGTCATCACCGCAACAACAGTACCGATGCGCCGCCTCGCATCGGTGGTGTGCGGCCGCGGGGCAGGTGGTCAGGCGTCCGGGGCGTCGTCGTCGCGCGCCGCGGGTCCGGTTCGCACGGACGGCAGGTGCGCGCGCTCGCCGGCGTGGTCCATCATCGACAGCACCTCCGCCGGGCCCTGATAAGCGCAGATGGCGTGCGGGATCATCGTCGAGAACTCCGCGGCGTCACCCTCGGGCACGAGGATCGTGCGGTCGCCCAGCCACAGCCTCACGGTTCCCGACAGCACCGTGAACCATTCGTAGCCCGGATGGACGCGCAGGTCACCGACGGGTTGCTCGCGGTCGAACCGCATCTTCGCCACGGTGACACCCTGTGGGGCGTTCTCCCGCGAGAGCAGCCACATCGTCATGCCCTCCACCTCGTGTGGCTGGGGCCGGATCACGACATCGGTGTCGTCCGCCGGTTCGACCAGCTGATCCAGGGTCGTGCCCAGCGCGCGGGCGATCGGCACGAGCTGGTCGAGCGCCACCCGCCGATGCCCGGTCTCGATCCGACTCAGTGTGGACGGCGACAGATAGCACCGGGCGGCGAGCGCGTCGAGCGTCCAGCCCCTGGCGATGCGGAGGCCGCGGATGCGCTGGCGGACCACCGCGTCGAGTTCTTGCGTCATTGGCAAGATGCTATGCCATCCAGGCATGGCGGCGCTACCGTGAGGTCATGACCAGCACGCACCATCCCCATCCGACCGGCGGACATCACGAGCACGCGAACCACACCGACCACCACAACCACGCCCGGCTCGCCGCGGTCCTCGACCTCGACGCCGAGCTCATGGCCGACTACCTCGAGGACGCCTCCCGTCTCGTCGCGGAGACCCTGGGGCGCGTACCCGCGCGCATCGCCGATCTCGGGGCGGGGACCAGCACCGGCACCGAGGCGCTCGCCCGCCGCTTCCCACAGGCCTCGATCCTGGCGGTCGACGGGTCGTCCGACATGGTCGCGCTCGTCGAACGACGGGCACGGGAGGGCGGTTTCGACGATCGAGTGACCGCCGTCGTCGCCGATCTCGACGACGGACTGCCGCCGCTCGGAACGCCCGACGTCGTGTGGGCGGCGATGTCGCTGCATCACATTGCCGATCCGCAGCGCCTGTTGCGGGAGGCCGCGACCTCGCTCGGACCGGACGGCATCGTCGTGATCACCGAAATGGCGGGCGTCCCGCGTTTCGTCCCTGCTCACGAGGACGCCGAACTGCTCGGGCTGCAGGACCGCTGTCAGACCGCGGCCGCCGGGGCCGGATGGGAGGCGCTCGTGGACTGGACCGACGCGTTTGACGACGTCGACTACGAGGTACTCCGCGCCGAGACCGTTCACGTCCGGCGCAGCGACCCGAGCCAGTCGGTCGCGCAGTACGCCCGGCACTGGTTCGCCCAGTTCCGGCATCGCTTGGCCGACGCCCTCGATCCCGCCGACCTCGCCCTGCTCGACGACCTGACCGAGGCAGACGCGCGGAATCGTCTCGATGACCTGACCCTCGCCGCCGGACGATTCCTCTGGGTCGCCCGGCCGCGCACCTCCTCCATTCCCACCTCCGAGAGCGAGCAACGATGACCAACTCCTCATCCGCCCAGAAAGACTCCCTCACAACCGAATACGACGTCGCCATCGTCGGCGGCGGAGCTGCCGGACTCAGCGCCGCGACCGTCCTCGCGCGATCCCTGCGCAAGGTCGTGGTCATCGACGCGGGGCAACCGCGCAACGCACCGGCGGCCGGCGCCCACAATGTGCTGGGGCAGGACGGGATCGCACCCCTGGAGCTACTCGCCCGCGGTCGGGCGGAGGCGACGGGATACGGCGCCGAGATCCGTTCCGGCACAGTCGTCGACGCGGCCGGCACCGTCGACGACTTCACCCTGCGGCTGTCGTCCGGCGAGGTCGTCGCGGCCCGTCGCCTCATCCTGGCGACCGGCCTGGTCGACGAACTCCCCGACCTCCCCGGCGTCGCGGAGTTGTGGGGACACGATGTGCTGCACTGCCCGTACTGCCACGGCTACGAGGTCCGCGGAACACGCATCGTGCAGATCGCGACGAGCCCGATGTCGGCGCATCAGGCACTGATGTTCCGCCAGCTCAGCGACCGGGTGACCGTGGTCGCGCACGATCCCGACGCCCTGTCGGACGACGACCGGTCGCACTTCGCCGCGGTCGGCATCGACATCGTCGACGCCCGCGTCGAGCGCGTCCGGACGCGCGCGGAGAACGGTTCTGCCCACCTCGACGGCCTGCTCCTGACCGACGGCACCGTGGTCGAGGCCGACGCGGTGGTCGTCTCGCCGCGATTCGTCGTCCGCGGCGACCTCTACGAGCGACTCGGCGGCACCCTCGACGACGGCCCGATGGGCGGGTTGGTCGGGACCGGCCCGATGGGCGAGACCGCGTTGCCGGGCGTATGGGCGGTGGGCAACACCACCACCGTGCATGCGATGGTGACCGTCGCCATGGGCGAGGGCGTGTCCGCCGGTGCCGCGGTCAACGCCAGCCTGGTCATGGCCGACCTCGACGCCAAGGTCTCCGCCCTGGCGTGACCGACGCCGGGCCGCAGGTCCGCGGCCGGCCGCCTAGTCGGGGAATCCGTCGAGCACGGCGGCCGACGCGGACAGCCCGAGCCGGGTCGCCCCCGCGGCGATGAGCTCGGCGGCCGCCTCGGCGGTCCGGATGCCACCGCTCGCCTTGACTCCCACCCGGTCGCTCACCGCGGCACGCATCAGTCGCACCGCCTCGACGCTCGCGCCGCCCGCGGGGTGGAACCCGGTCGACGTCTTCACCATCGACGCACCGGCCCGCTCGACGCGGCGGCACACCTCGGTGACGGTGTCAGGCCCGGCGAACTGCAGCAGCGCGGCCGATTCGATGATCACCTTCAGGAGGGTGTCGTCGCCGACGGCCTCCCGGACGGTCAGGACGTCGGCGAACACCTCGTCGAACCGGCCGTCGACGGCCGCACCCACATCGATCACCATGTCGATCTCGTCCGCCCCGGAGTCGACGGCCAGACGCGCCTCGGCCGCCTTGACCAGCGAGTGGTGTTTCCCCGACGGGAACCCGGCCACGACACAGGTCCGCAGTTCCCCGGTGTCGGTCGGCAACATCGACGGCGAGAGGCAGACGGCGAGCACCCCGAGCCGCGCGGCCTCGGCGACCGTGGCCTCCGCGTCGGCCCGGGTCGCCTCGGGTTTGAGCAAGGTGTGGTCGATGATGGCGGCGACGTCGCCGCGTCGCAGGTCCTTGTTCGTCACACCGACGAGCTTGGCACACTGACTGTCGTGGCCCCCGCACAGACGATCCCGACAGACCAGACCGAGCGCCGCTACGTGCTGACGCTCGGCTGCCCCGACCGCACCGGCATCGTGGCGCGGATCTCGACCTTCCTCACCGATGTCGGGGGCTGGATCACCGAGGCGGCCTATCACTCCGACGAGGAGACCGGGTGGTTCTTCACCCGCCAGGCCATCCGCGCGGATTCGGTGTCGTCGACCGCGGACGAACTGCGCGCACGCTTCGCGTCGGAGGTGGCCGCCGAACTCGGACCCGAAACGGATTGGCGCCTCACCGATTCGCGGGAGACGAAGTCCGTGGTCCTCCTGGTGAGCAAGGAGACCCACTGCCTCATCGACCTGCTCGGACGTGCACATCGTGGAGAACTGCCGGCGGCCATCCGGGCGGTCGTCGGCAACCACCGCGAACTGGAAGACCTGGCCACTCGGTTCGGCATCCCGTTCCACCATGTGCCGTTCGCGAGCGAGCGCAAGGCCGAGGCCTTCGGCGAGCTGGGGCGGATCGTCGAGGGTTATGACCCCGACGCCGTGGTGCTCGCGCGCTTCATGCAGATCCTGCCGCCTCAGCTGTGCGATGCGTGGGCCGGGCGGGCCATCAACATCCACCACAGCTTCCTGCCCAGCTTCGTCGGTGCGCGGCCCTACCACCAGGCCTTCGCGCGCGGGGTCAAGCTGATCGGAGCCACCTGCCACTACGTCACCGCCGACCTGGACGCCGGACCCATCATCGAACAAGACGTGGTCCGCGTGGACCACAGCGACTCGGTCGCCGACATGGTCCGCCAGGGTCGCGACATCGAGACGCTGGTGCTCAGCCGAGGCCTGCGGTGGCATCTCGAGGACCGGGTGCTCGTCCACGGACGTAAGACCGTCGTCTTCAATTGAGGGCCCCACACAGCGAACCGCCCCGCGACTTCCGTCGCGGGGCGGTTGCAAAGTCTGGGCACTCAGCCGGCGGGGGTCTCTTCCTCGCCACCGAGCGAACCGGTGACCAGGTTGCCGATGATCTCCTCGATAGCGCCGGAGATGCCACCCTCGATTGCGTCAGACATATCTGCTCCCTTCGTCATCGGTGAGATTGTTCGTCGATCACCGTCCGCTCTCACCCGTGCGTCGGCTCGACGCCGACGTTACATATTCATTTCGGGAATGTCTCCCCTATCAGCGAAACCCGCCTTCGCATATCGCAACAATCGGACCCACGAAAACAGCGTCATCCCAGCTGAAAGCGCAACATTGCCCGAATTGAAATCATGGGAAATCGAATGTGAACACCCTTGAAATGCATCGAAAATGCAAGGTGCGGGTGCCTGCGTCGAATCTTGACTCGGCCCAGAAACAGTTCAGCAGTTGATGCCGTCGGGGCCATCAACTGCTGAACCGGTGGTGAGTCGGGTCGATTCAGGTCTCCGAATCGCTGCCACCGAGCGAACCGCCGCCGATCGAACCCGCGTCACCGAGCCCGCCGATGATCGCCTCGACGGCACCTCCGATCGCACCCGCGAGACCGCCCTCGACTATGCCTGCCATATCCGCCTCCTCTGATGATGGTGAGATGCCTGAGTGCCGGTCGCGCGTCTCACCTGGTCACACGACTCGGGGGCGACGTTACAGACCGATCACGGAATCGTCCTGCGATATGAATAATTCTTGGTTTGGGTTCTCAAATGCCGTTCTAAACAACACATGAATCTCGTGCCATCGACCGCGGAATTCACCCGACCGGGAACATTCGCGGGGATTTCATGGTGGCATTGATCAATGGTCAGCATTCACGCGACCGGGACCGGATCACGGTCGTTGACGGCCGCCGACCGCCCGCTCGCACTCGACCTTCTCGCGGCGGGAATGCAGGAGGTCCCGGTCTATCGATGGCTTCTGGGCGAGAACTCCCCGCCCGAAGTGTTCCGGTGGTACGGCGACGTCCTCTTCACCGATCTGCTGCCGGGCCTGCGGGGTCTGTTCGCCACCACCGGGGAATTGACCGGACTGATCGCGGTGGCGGGCCCCGATCATCGGACCCAACCGGTCGACGACGAACTCGCGAACCGTACACGCCATTTCATGACCGCCCTCGATGGTTTGATTCCACGATTCCGCGAACTCCAGGAGAAATCGCGCGCGCTCACGATTGATACCGCGCACAGCATCGTGTTCGCCCTCGTCCACCCGGCCCATCGAAGGAACGGCACTCTCGCGGCAATGCTCGAACCCGTCCTGCAAGAGGCCCTCGGCGCGGGGTCGCCGGTCACCGTCAGCACGGCCGACGCCCACATGGTCGACGTGTACGCACGGAAGTGGGGCGGCCGGGTCTACGGAGAGTTCACGCTGACCGACGGTCCGACGGTCTGGTTCCTGACCGTCGACCCGCCGCCGGCGGTCTGAGTCCCGGTCAGACCGAGCAACCGCCCGACTGGCTCTGCGACGAGGTGCCGGTCATCTCACTGGTCAGCTGCACGTCCGAACCGCTGATGGCGAACTCGAGTCCGCTGTCGGTCACCTCGAGCGAGTCGACCTGCACCTCGTCGAAGAACGGGCCGAGCGACGACGTCGTGATCTGGTCGACGATCTGCTGCGCGAAGTCCGGCGGGATGCCGAAGACCAGGGCGCTGGCCTTCACGACCTCGAAGTCGACCCGGCCGTCGTTCAGCACCGGTTTGACGGTCGCCGACACCGGCACCTGGAAGACCATGACCGGGAAGGCGGCCTGCACCTCGAAGGTGCCGTCGGCCGCATTGCCGGTGATCTGCTCGACCGCGCCGACGCCACCGGTCGGGGTGCCGGTGCTCTGACCGGATGCCCCGGCCTGCTCCTTGCTGAGTTCGACGATCCGCTCGTAGGGGATGAAACCCGTGCCGTCGAGACTCTGGATGTCGGTGGAGTTCTCGGTGCCCGAGATGCCGTCGGCACGCATGTGCAGACGGACGCCCCCGGCGCTGTCATCGGTGTCGACCTGTACGAACGGGATGTCGCCGCTGCCCTGCAGGAGGATCGGCTTACGGCTGAGCGACACCTCGGTCGGCACGCCGGTCAGTCCGCTGAAGGATTCCTCGAGACAGTTGGTGACCTTGTTGCGCAGGTACAGCTCGCTGCCGACCGCGGCGATGACCGCGAGGAGCAGCACACCGACGACGCTGAAGGCGACGATCTTGCGGGTGCTCCGCTTCTTGCGCGGGGAGGTGAGGACCGGCCCGCTACCGGTGCCGTCGGGCGATCCCGGCGGAATCGGTCCCGAGGCGGTCGTCCCAGGCCCGTACGGGTCCTCGCCGGGCGCGAACTGCGAGGTGGGGGGCTTGGCACCGCCGATGGCACCGGTGTCGGCATCGGACGGCGGGATGGCCGAGTAGGCCTGCGCTCCCGGGACGATCGGTTCGGTCGCGAACTGCTCAGTGGCGGGCGGCTCGCCCTGTTCGGTGCCGGACACCGGACGCCATTCGCCGCCCTGGCCCGTCGAGGTCGGCTCACCGGTCGCGGGATCGGGATCGCCGGGGTTGTTCGTGTTCGGATCGTGCTTGCCGGTTGCGTCGGCGGGGTCCCCGGATGAGGAATCGGGGCGGGGCGTGTTGCTGTCGCTCATGGGTTCCGTCCTGGGTCGTCTGACTCGCGGAGCCGCGTGTGGGCCGGCGTCACGTCGTTGTCCGTCTCGCCGCCGACCGGCAGTGGGCGCTCGTTGGCGAGGACTGCCAGTTGCGTACGGGCTTGGTCGACCAGTGCTAGGTCGAGGTCGTGCACGTCCACCCGGATGCTATCCGGATACGCGGCGACCAACGTACCGAATGGGTCTGTGATTTGGCTGTGTCCGATTCCGGTCGGCGCGCTCGACGACGCGGCCGCGTCGTCGGTGGGAAATGCCTGGTCGACGGCCACGACGAAGGTCGTCGAGTCCAGCGCTCGGGCCGAGGCGAGCACCTCCCACTGACGGAGTTTGCCCGGTCCGGAACCCCACGACGTGGGTACCACGATCACCTGGGCGCCCCTCCGTGCGAGGTGGGTGAACAAGGCGGGGAATCGGATGTCGTAACAGGTGGCCACGCCGACGGTGACGTCGCCGACCGCGAAGGTCAGCGGCTCCGCGCCGGCGGCCACGTTCTTCGACTCGGTGAATCCGAAGGCGTCGTAGAGATGAATCTTGTGGTACCCGCGGCGTGTCCCGTCCGGGTGTGCGACGACGACGGTGTTGCGGACCCGGCCGTCGCCGGCGGGTGTGAACATCCCGGCCACCACCGTGACCTCCGACGCCGCGGCGACCTCGGACACGCCGCGCGCCCACGGACCGTCGATATCCTCGGCGACCGGCTTCAGCGGCACCCCGAACCGGCACATCGTGGCCTCCGGGAAGACGACGAGCTCGGCACCGCGCGACGCCGCGTCCGCGGTGGCCGCACGCACCGTCTCGAGATTGGCGGTGGGGTCGTCGGTCGAACTGATCTGGGCCATCGCGACACGCATGACGGCCACACTATCCAGCCGGTGCGACCGTCTCCCAGGGAACCGTGAGCACGTTGTCGGACAGGCGGCGCCGCGGCACCTCGCAGTCGACCCCACGGTCGCGCAGCAGACCCAGTGCATGCACCCATCGGGCGCGCGGCCCGTACGGCGCCAACGGCGCGGCGATGTCCCAGCACTGATCGGCCAGGGCCAGCAGGGTGTGGATCCGCTCGCCCGGCACGTTGCGGTGGATCAGCGCCTTGGGCAGTCGCTCGGCCAGGTCCGACGGACGGCCCGAATGCTCCGGCGCCCAGCTGAGGGTCAGGCTCACCGGCCCGTCGACGTCGAGCAGCACCCAGCTGCACCGTCGGCCGATCTCGTCGCACGTCCCCTCGACGATCACCCCGCCCGGCGAGAGTGCACCACGGATCCGGGCCCACGCGTCGTCGACCTCGTTCTCGTCGTACTGACGCAGCACGTTGAACGCGCGCACCACCCGGGGTCGCAGGCCGCCCAGCTCGAAGCCGCCGAGCCCGAACCGCACGCCGGCGCGGGGCTCGACCACGCGGGCGGGGTCGATCTCGAGACCGACCATCTCCAGATCCGGGGCGACCGCGCGGAGCCGTTCGGCCATCTCGACGGTCGTGTCCGGACGCGCACCGTAGCCGAGGTCGACGACCAGCGGCCGGGGCACGTCCAGGGCGGCACGCACCCGCGGGGAGTGGACCATCCACCGGTCCACCCGCCGGAGCCGGTTGATGTTCGTCGTGCCCCGGGTGACCCGGCCCTGCGGTCTGTGCTCGATGCGCTCGGACCTGACGGACGGGCGGCCGGCTCGGATCACAAGTTCTTGTCGACCCAGTCCTTGGCGTACTCGGCCTCGGCGCGGAACAGGTCGACGAGGTTGATCAGGATCATCTGCTCGAGCTTGCCGTTGACGAACGGGACGAAGACCTTCGCCTCACTGGTCCGGCGGATCGTGCAGCCACCGTTCTCGGTGGGGAAGAGTTCCTGCCAGCCGTTGAGGCTGCCCGGTCCCGCCGGGATCGAGGCGTTGTAGGTGCCCTTGGTGTTGTCCGGGTCGAACGGGCCCAGGGTCTCCTCGCGGGTGATGACCATGTCCTTCTTCATCACCGTCTGCGCGAGCGCGGGCAGCTGGTCGCGCCCGATCGTCTGCTTGAGGACCACCCGAATACCCGTCTCGTCGGAGACGAAGGAGTCGACCTCGCAGTGCGGGGAAATCATCTGGAAGCCCGCCATCATGTCGTCCCAGTACTGCTTGATGCTCTGGGCCTGGTAGAGCTTCTCCGCGGACTGCGTGTACCGAGCGGAGTAGCTGAGCCGTCGTGCCATGCAGACCAGGCTACGTCAGCGGATTCTCGGTCTCCCACTCGACGGTGTGTCCGCGCTCGGCGTCGAGCAGCGCCGACAGCTCGCTGACCACCGACTTCTCGATCTTCCCGCCGAACAGCGGGAGATTCACCGACACCTCGGCGCGGTTGTCGGTGGTCGCCGGGTCACCCGACGTCACGGTGGTGCCGGTGACGTCGACCGGCACCGGCGCCCCCTCGACCGTGGCATGTGTCTCCCCCTCGATCCGGTCGCCGACCAGGCGGTACGTGTTCTTGCGCGGGATTCGGAGGTCGCCGGGCATGACCTTGGTGACCGCGGAGGGCAGCTTGTCGGCGGGAATGCCCTGCTGGATCTCGACGGTGACCGTGTCCTCGCTGATGGTCACCTTCTCGACATGCCCGTGCCCGGAGTTCATGCGCTCGACGAGGTCGTGCCAGTACTTCTCGGTGGTGTAGATCGCCCACAGACGCGCGGTGGAGAAGGGATAGGACACCGTGTGCTGCAGCTTGCTCGCCATGGAGAGAACGCTACCGCCCGCCGGTTAACGTTGAGGACGTGACCGACACGCAGGCGCCGCTGAGCGCGCCCCTCGCCGAGCTGACCACCCTTCGCCTGGGTGGGCCCGCGCGCGAGATCATCCGCTGCGAAGACACCCGCACCATCGTGGAGACCATCCTCGACCTCGATGCACGGTCCGAGCCGGTCCTCGTCGTCGGCGGCGGTTCCAACCTCGTCATCGGCGACGCCGGGTTCGACGGGACGGCGGTCGTACTCGCCAGCGGCCGCGTCGAGTTCGGTTCTGGCCGTGAGTCGGGACGGCCGCACGTGGTCGCCGACGCCGGCGTGGGCTGGGACGAGCTGGTCGCCGCGACGGTCGACGCCGGTTTCGGCGGGCTCGAGTGCCTCTCCGGGATCCCCGGCGCGGCCGGGGCGACCCCGGTGCAGAACGTCGGGGCCTACGGCGTCGAGGTGGCCGACATCCTCCGATCGGTTCAGGTCCTCGATCGACGCTCCGGCAACCTGCGGTGGGTCTCCCCCACCGAGCTCGGTCTCGGCTACCGGACCAGCAATCTCAAGCACCGGCACGACTTCGTGGTCGTCGCGGTCTCGTTCTGGCTCAACGACGATCGCGTGAGCCAGCCGATCCGCTACCGCGAACTCGCGACCCGCGTGGGGGTCGAACCGGACGATCGGGTCGACGCCGCCACGGCGCGTGCAGCCGTGCTCGACCTGCGCGCGGGCAAGGGCATGGTGCTCGACACGACGGACTTCGACACCTGGAGCGCCGGCTCGTTCTTCACCAACCCGATCGTGCCGGGCGATGACGCCCCGGCGGTGCTCGACCGGATCGCGGCGCGCGTCGGCGACGATGTCGCGATCCCCACCTATCGCGCAGGCACCGATGACACCGACGCGGCGATCAAACTGTCGGCCGGGTGGCTGATCGAACGGGCAGGCTTCCACCGTGGGCACCCGGGCCCGGACGCGGCGGTCCGACTCTCGACGAAGCACACTCTGGCGCTGACCAATCGGGGCGCCGCGACCACCGCCCAGCTCCTCGATCTGGCTCGCGAGGTCCGCGACGGCGTCGTCGAGGCGTTCGGGGTGACATTGCGGCCCGAGCCGGTTCTGGTCAACTGCAGTCTGTGACGGGAAGGACCGGTCAGACCGACTGGGTGTCCTTCAGATCCGCTGTCTCCCGGGAACTCTCGGCGACGACCTCGTCGAGCAGGGCGTTGAAGCGCTCGGCGGCCTCGATGCTCGACATGTGTCCGACACCCTCGTAGACCACCAGGTCGCGCAGGGAGCCGTTGCGCCGCAACACCTCCGCTATCTGCTCGGCGTGTACCTGCGGGGTGAGCCGGTCCTCGGTGCCGACGACCACGGTGGTCGGCACCGTCAACGCCTCGAGTCCGGCGGTCACGTCGAGCTTCCCCATTGCCGAACCCCATCCGGCCCGAGCGCGCGGCGGGCACGAGCCGATCATCTCGTCGACGAGCTCGACGTGCGCCCGGCGGGCGTGCGGCCCCAGCGCGATGTAGTGCGAGAAGCGGACGCCGTAGGACGTCTTCGGGATCGGAACCGGGACCGAGGTGATCATCTTCGCGGCGGCCGGCGCGAACGGTTTGGCGTACACCGGCAGATCGACCGGGATCAGCAGGTGGTTGTCCATGACCGCCTTGGCGGCGGTCGAGACCAGCACCACCGACGACACCAGCGATCCGACCTTCTCGGGATACTGGGCCGCCCACGACATGATGGTCATGCCACCCATGCTGTGTCCCACCAGGATCGCGCGGCGCCCGGGCGGCACTGCCGCCTCGAGCACCGCGTCGAGGTCCTCACCGAGCATGGCGACGGTCGGTCGGCGGTGGCCGCGCTCACTGCCACCGTGGCCGCGCTGGTCGTAGGTGACGACCCGGCGGGAGCCACCCTCGGAGGCGGCCAGGTGGTTGATCTGCGGGTACCAGTAGGCGGTGTTGCAGGTCCAGCCGTGGACCATCACGATGACGTCGCCGGTGTCGTCGGCGCCGGGGCCGTCGGGGTCACCGTAGACCTCGACATTAAGACGGGCCCCGTCCGCGGTCGGGACCTCGAGACGTTGCGGGGCGTTGTCCGGGCGGGTGAGGAGATCGTCCGGGCCGTCGTCGACGGCGAATTCGGCCTGCAGTGCCTCGCGCGCGAGTCGCGCGAAGACGGTTCCGATCCCCAGCGCGACCACGCCCGCCCCGATCGCGGTGGCAACGCTGCCCGCACTGGCCACTGACTTCGTGTTCATCCGGCACTCCTCACCTGTCGAGGACCTCACTGGTCCTCTGCAAGGCACCGAATCCGGCTCAGCGCCCCGTCTCGGGGTTCAATGTACCAACGTCCGTTGTCTCATAGTCCGCCTGTGCCGGCTCCGACTCCTCGTCGGCGGGCAGGACCGGCGGGGGCACCTCGGCGTCGAAGTAGGTCGCCGCCTCCCCGATCGCCTTGGAGATCTGCTCGTCGAGCGCCTTGCGGAACGTCGTCTCGACGATCTCGTGGGCGATGGGCCGAACCGTCTGGATGAGGTCGGCCATCTCGCTGACGCCGGCCTCGCCCAGGTCGGGGAGGTTCTCGTCGAAGTACTTGTCGGTGATGATCGAGACGAAGCTGGTGGCGACATCTTCGAGGTCTTCCTGAACGCGGACCCACCGGTCGAGCAGGACATCGATGTCGACCCCACTCTTGACCAGGATTTCGGCCCCCTCGAGCAATTCCGGGTTGCGAATCGCGTAGTGCGCGCCGTCCTTCGCCAGCAGTCCGAGCTTCTGGCTGAGCGCGATCGACCGGTCGCTGGCGTTCAGCGTCTTGCGCAACTCGGTGATGGTGATCGTCGCCGCGCGCTTGAAGTTGCGGAACCGGCCGCCCTTCGGTGTGCCGCGCAGGATCTGCTCCACCCGCATGCCGTGATGCGCCGCGTGCAGCAGCTCACTGATGGTGGCGAAGGTGTAACCGCGCTCGAGCATGCGCGAGATCAGGTTCAGCCGGACGAGGTGCTGGTCGGAATACCAACCGGCGCGTCCGCGAATGGTGGGCGGCGGCAACAATCCGCGGTCCTGATAGACCCGGATGTTGCGAACGCTGACCCCGGACGCCTCCGCCAGGTCGTTGATCCGATACTCCGCCACGATGCGTCAGGCCCTTTTGCTGAACCAGGACTTGCCCTGGATGTCGTCGACTCGTTTGCGTACGTCGACGAGGTAGACGAGCATCGCGACCACTCCGATGATGCCCAGGAAGTTCACCGCACCGAAGAACCAGATGAACAGGGTCGCGGCGGCGAGGATCGAGACCCAGATGACCTTGCTCTGCCGATCCACCGCCGGGAAGGCGTCGGGCCGCTGGATGGCGGCGTGGATGAGCGCGACGGTCGAGGCGATGCCCGCGACCACCGTGAGGGTCAGCATGATCAGACTCTGGCCGTAGGCCATTACGCTGAAGAAGTCCACGTCGAACACTGTAGTCGGGCGAGTGCCGTTTGCTGCGACACCCTACGACGCGGTGCGGTCACCCGGCCCGTCGACGATCATTCGGCGCCGGGAGACGCCTTTTTCGCCGGGGCCTTTTTGGCAGCAGCCTTCTTGGCCGGGGTCTGCTTCGCGGCGGCCTTTTTCGCCGAGGTCTTCTTGGCCGCGGTCTGTGTGGTCGCAGCCTTCTTCGCCGGAGTCTTCTTTGCCGGGGTCTTCTTCGCCGGGGCCTTCTTGGCGGCGGCCTTCGCGGCAGCCCGCTCGGCCGGACCCTTGACGGCGGCGGCCTTCTTGGCGGGCGCCTTGGCCGGCGCCGCCTTCTTCGTCGCCGCCTCCTTTGCCGCCGCCTTCTTCGCCGGAGCGCTCTTGGCCGGGGTTTTCTTGGCCGGCGAACTCTTGGCCGGGACCTTGGTCGCGGGAGTCTTCGTCGCCGGGGCCTTCTTCGCCACTTCTTTCGCCGGCGCTGCCTTCTTCGCCGCTTCCTTGGCCGGCGCCGTCGTGACCGCGGCTTTCTCGGCGGGTGCCGCCTTCTTCGCCGGTGCCGCCTTCGTCGCGGCCTTCGCCGGCGGAACGATGTCGCCTTCCGACTTCACCGGCGGCTCGGTGCGTGGCTTCTCGTCGCGGGGCGCGTCGTCGGCCCGGTTCGCCAACTTCAGCGCACGTTCGCCGACCGCCCGCGTCTGCTCGGAGATCGTCCCCAGCGCGTCTTCGGTGAGACCGACGGCGTCGTTGTACACCTTCTCGAGCTTCGGCAGGTTCTCGCCGACGAGCGGTTGTGACTTGAGCTTCTCCACCGCCTCGTCGCGTCGTTCCGCCAGCGCGGTCAGCAGTCCCGCGGCCACCGCGAGGTACGCCTCGGCCACCTTGCGCAGCTCCTCCGGGGAGAACCGCGCCTTCAGATCCTCGATCTCGGCGGGCAATTCGACCGGCAGCGCCGACAGTTTGGTCCTCGCCTCCTCGAAGATGGCCAGTGCCGTGGCGAGCGCCTCGTCGATCCGGGCCTGGGCGTCGTCCCGCGAACCGGTGATCCGCGCCTCGAGCTTGGACTGTGTCGAACCGACCGTCTCGACCAGCTTCGACTGGGTGTTCTCGACGGTCTCGGCGATCTTGGATTGCGCGTCGGCGACCTTCGCCTGGGTCGACCCGACGGTCTCGACGAGCTTTGTCTGGGCTTGCTCGCTCGCGGCCTCGCCGCGCTCACGCACGTCTGCGAGCAAGGCAGCCACCTGCCCCACGGCTGTGGTCAACGGGTTCTCGCTCATCAACTACTCCTTGCCGGTCGACTCGATCGTGTTCTCTTTCCGGAACGACTCGTAGATCTCCAGCAACATCTGCTTCTGACGTTCGTTGATGGAGTCATCTGCGATGAGAGCATCACGGACCGGGCTCGCGGGCCGTTCTTCGAGTATCCCCGCCCGCACGTACAGGACCTCGGCCGACACGCGGAGACCCTTGGCGATCTGGGCGAGCACTTCCGCCGACGGTTTCCGCAGGCCGCGTTCGATCTGGCTCAGGTAGGGGTTGCTCACGCCCGCCCGCTCGGCGAGCTGGCGCAGCGAGACCTTTCCCGCGACCCGCTGGGACCGGATGAACGCACCGATGTCCTGGGCCGCGTTGGCGACGGCCTCGACCGCCTCCACCGCGATGGGGGTCGTCGAATCAGGGTCGTCGCCGGCCACCTCGACGCCGGAAACGCGGTCAGCAGTAGAGCTTTCACCCGGTGCGGCGGAGTCGGCGACCGAGGCGTGGTCCGCGTCGGGGGACGCTTCATCCTTCTCGGACTGCATCAACGCTCCGTTCTCATGGTGGGGCCCGACGTTCGGCGACTTTCGGCCCGTTCTCCCAGTATCAACACCAGTGCTAGCCCGTGCAAGCACACAGCAAACTCCCGGTTCGACGCCGCGAACGATGCGGCGACAATGCGTCAGGAGAAGATCAGCACCGAGGTGGAGTAGATGACGAGCCCGGCGAGTGCGCCGACGACGGTGCCGTTGATCCGGATGAACTGCAGGTCGCGGCCGACCTGTAGTTCGATCTTGCGACTCGTGTCATCGGCATCCCAACCACGCACGGTCTCGGTGATGACCGAGATGATCTCCTGCGAGTAGTTCGCCGCGACGTGGTGTGCGACCCGCGCCACCCAACCGTTCATCTTCTCCTGCAGCGGCCGGTCGTCGCGGACACGTTCCGCGAGTTGGATGATGGAGTCCGACAACGTGTTCCGCAGCGTGCTGTTCGGGTCCGACAGCATCTCCTCGATGACGGCCTTGCCGGTCTGCCACGCCGTCGACGCGGCACCGGTCACCTCGTCGCGCCCGACCAGTTCGAGCTTGAGAGCCTCGAACTTGGCGATCATCTCGGGGTCGTGTTGCAGATCGTCGGCGAACTTCTCCACGAATTCGTGCATGGCACGCCGTAATTCGTGATCGGGATCCACTCGCACCTTGTAGGTGAAGTCGACGAGCTCGCGATAGATCCGGTCCCCCACCAGACTGTTGACGAACTTCGGCGTCCACTGGGGTCCGTCCCGGTCGACGACCCGATCGATCAGATCCTGGCTGCCGACCGCCCATTCATGAGCCCGGTCACACAGCAGCTGGAACACCGGCTCCAGACGATCCTCGGCGATCAGCTGTTCGAGGATGCGGCCGGTGGGCGGCGCCCACTGGGGTTCGGCCGCCCACTTCAACGCGGCCTGGATGAGTTGTTCGACATCCTCGTCGCGCAGCATCTCCGCGGCGAGCTTGATCGCTCGGGCGGCTTCGCCACTCACCCGCGGCGCGTTGCGCGGGTCGGCCACCCACGTCGACAACCGTCGGGGCAGATCCAGCTGCTCGGCTCGGTACACCACCACATCGGGCGTCATGAAGTTCTCTTCGATGAAGCCGCCGAGTTGCTCGCCGATGTCGTCCTTCTTCTTGCGGATCAGGGCCGTGTGCGGGATCGGGATGCCCAGCGGGTGGCGGAACAGGGCGGTCACCGCGAACCAGTCGGCCAGCGCGCCGACCATCCCGGCTTCGGAGGCCGCGCGGACGTAGCCGACCCAGGCCGCGACGTCGGCGCCGTCGCGATGCTCGAGGTAGCGGGTGAACAGATACACGATCGCGGCGAAGACCAGGAAGCCGGTGGCCACCGCTTTCATCTTGCGAAGGTCCCTGCGTCTGCCCTCGTCGCCGGCGCTGTTCCCGCCGAATCCGGGCGCGGACGCCGTGGCCGGCGGACCGTCGTGCTGACCGGCGACTCCTGGGATGACTGTCGATGCCATGGAACCAGTGTCACCCATCGAGCGACTACGCTGGCTGCGTGATGGCCAACCGCCCGAATCCCGCCGCGGCCGCGCGCGCCGCAGTGGCGGCCGCGGCCAACGTGACGCGCGGGCTGGAACAGGTCCTGACGACGGTCACCGAGTCGGTCGCCGAGACCGGCGCCAAACCCGACGGTCGCAAACAGCGGTGGGAGAAGCACAAGCTCGCCCGACGCACCGAACTCACCGACGGTGTCATCGCCGCGGTCCGTGAACTGGGCGCCGACGTCGGAATGGACGAGATCGCCGCCCACATCGGCGTCTCCAAGACCGTCCTGTACCGCTACTTCGCCGACAAGAGTGACCTCGGCGTCGCGACGACGGTGCGGTTCTTCGAGACGACGATCTACCCGCGACTGACCGAGGCCATCGCCGACGATCTCGACGAGTACACGCTCACCCACACCATCATCGGGGTGTACGTGCACGCCGTCGACGACGAACCGCAGCTGTACCGGTTCGCCCTGGCCAGTTCGCCCACCTCGTCACCGGCGCCCGCCGATTCGGTGCGTCTGGTCACCCAGTTGGTGATGGGGAACATCCAGCTGCGGATGGCCGAACGCGGCGCAGATACCACCGGCGCCGAGCTCTGGTCGCACGCGCTCGTGGGCGGTATCCAGCACGTCGTGGACTGGTGGATGACCAAACGCACCCTCAGCGCCGACGAAGTCGTGGATTATCTGACCATGATGGTCTGGAGCGCGGTCGTGGGTGTATGGCAGGTCAACGGGTCCCGGGAGAAGTTCCTGGCGGCGCCGCCTGCGCTCTTCGATCCCCCACCCGCCGACCCCTGTCACTCATACACATCT
>NZ_SCOC01000031.1:0-49499 GCF_005502615.1 Gordonia sp. ALPHA1B1
TCGTCTACAACCACCTCACCACCGACCACCACGCCCGCACCCGCAAAGCCGACAACCCAACACCCGCCGCCGCTTGACATAGGAGCTATGAGCCGGCACCGAGCGGAGCGAGGCGCCGAGTCGAAGCCACTCGGCGACCCGAGCACACAAGGTGACCTCGACGGACGCGGCAACCTCGCCACGCCCGATAGACGCTGCTCGGCCGGTCGACGACCCAACTGCGATCAGCGGTAGTGGATGTCGACCGTGGCTCGGCTCAGCAGGACGTCGTCGTAGGAGGTCATCGTCGCCTCGAAGGACGAGATGCGGCGGCCGAGTTTGATCGGCGTCACCTCGACCACCACTTCACTGCCGTCGACAGCAGGTGAACGGTAGAAACCGATCGCCATGTCCCCGATCGAGTACTCCTGCCCGGCACCGGCATGCAGATGCCCGGCGAACGATGCCGCCTGGCCGGCGATGGTGGCGATGACGCCGCCGTGCATGGTGCCGAACATGTTGCCCATCCACGGCTCGGTGGCACTGCGAAAGCGGATGCCGGACTCACGGTCGGTGGTGCCGTCGATCACCTCGACGCGGCCGTTGAGCATGTCGGTGAGCGGGCCGGGTTCCCGCATCTTCGACGCGATCTCCTCGACCACGGCCCGCCCGGACAGCGCGGCGGGTATGGGCTCGGGCAGGACGGACCCGTCATCGTCGCTGCATTGCGGTGTCGCGTGGCCGATCTCGGCGGACGGGGTGGCGCCGGTCGGGGCACGGCCGACACGGACGTTGCGCGCAGTCCCGACGCAGCACAGGTCCCCGGTACCGGTGCGGATCTCGACCGACGTCGAGCCCCAGTCGTCGTCGTGCATGACCACCTCGGCCCGTGCAGCAACCAGGTCGCCTACTTCTGCGCGGCCGTGTGTGGACATCGTCAGGCGTGCCTGGAGGGTCGCGGCGGCGGGGTCGTCGTGGATGCGATGGAACGGGATACCACCGCAGTGATCGAACAGCACGGCGAACGCCGGCAACTCGATCACGCCGCGATGGTCGGCGAACCGCGGGCACAGCCGCTGCGAGGCCCGCACCCCCGACTCCGACACCGAGATGTCGCCGAGGTGGAACGCGGACAGGGGATCGTGCGGCTGGCTCATGAAATCCCTTCTATCAGCGATGTACCGCCGATCTCGCATTGGAGAGTCCAATCTCACTCCCGTAGTCTGGCTGCGTACGTGTCCAAAGTGACGGGAGAGACAGATGCGACGCACAACTGTGGCGACGATCGGGGCGATTGCGGCAGTGGGAGCGTTCGGCGTAGGAGCAGGCACCGCCTTCGCCGCACCCGCGGAACGACCCCTCAGCGTGGAGCAGGTCCCCAACGCCGGAGTCACCGTCGGCGCGAACGGCATCACGGGCGGTTTCGTGGCGAGCATCCTCGCCTCGGCCACCGAACCCGGGGTCACGCTGATCACGCTCAACACGACGCCCACCGAGTCCTGCGCCACCAACCTGAAGGATGCGCGCGTCGGGATCACCTGGAAGAACACATCGACCGGGGCATCCGGCGACGAGGTCTTCGCCGCATGTGCGGACGGACGTCCGTCCGACGGGGTCGCCGTTGCGACCGGAGCGGGATCGGTCGAGTTCACCACGACGATCCTCGGCCAGGGGGACCAGACCTTCACGGTCGTCCCGGGCAGCGGATCGTTCACGCGCTGACGCCGAGCCGACCACACCCACTCCGCTGAGCGGGAGGGCGCGAGCCACCCACCCTGCTCCCTGATCTGAATGAAGCCCGTAACCCGTGCTCCCTGAGGTGTGAGGAGCGCAAGCCGCCGGGCCGAGCAAGCGACGAAGGAGCGCGTCGAGGTCGACGAGCCTCGGAGGGCTGGCGAGACACGTTGTTACACCCTTCGTGGCTCGCTTCGCTCGCACCTCAGGGAGCATGGAGATCAGACGCTCACGAGTGTTCTTTCAAAGGTCACGGCGACCCCCTCCGGTACCGCAGTAGACAATTCTGCAAATCTGTATACACGTGCGGTGAACACGTTCTAGATTTGCCGCATGGCCGAGACAGTCACCCAGCTCCTGCAGGCACGCGCCGACGACGACAACCTCGCGATCACCTACGAGGGTCGGCAATGGACGTGGCGCGAGTACATTCGCGACGCCGAACGCGCCGCGTCGGCGATTCTCGGCATCGCCGACACCGAGCGCCCGCTGCATGTGGGTGTGCTGCTCGGGAACACGCCGGACATGCTGATCGCCCTGGCCGCCGGCGCGCTGGGCGGTTACGTGACGGCGGGGATCAACAACACTCGCCGCGGTGAGGGTCTGGCGGCCGACATCGTGCGCGCGGACTGTCAGATCCTGCTCACCGACGCCGAGCACCGCCCTCTCCTCGATGGCTTGGAGCTACCCGGCGTGACGGTGCTGGACACCTCTACTCCGCAGTGGGCCGAGATGCTCTCCGGCGCCGCGGAGTTGACCCCGCATTCGGTACCCGGGGCGATGGACACGTTCATGCTGATCTTCACCTCGGGGACCAGCGGGAACCCCAAACCGGTCCAATTCGCGCACATGATGATGCCGTTCGCGGGCCCGGTGCTCGCCGACAAATACGACATCGGCCCCGGCGACGTCTGCTACTTGTCGATGCCCCTGTTCCACAGTGCCGCGCTCATGGGGGGTTACTGCGTCGCACTGTGCGGCGGTGCCGCGATCGCGCCCGCCAAGTTCTCCGCCTCTACCTTCCTGGCCGACATCCGCCGCTACAACGCGACGTACATGAACTACGTGGGCAAACCGCTCGCCTACATCCTGGCCACCGAGGAGAGGCCCGACGACGCCGACAATCCGCTTCGGGTGGCGTTCGGCAACGAGGCCACCGACCGCGACATCGACGATTTCTCGCGCCGGTTCGGCTGCACCGTCTGGGACGGCTTCGGTTCCACCGAGCTGGCGATCATCATCACCCGCGAGCCCGGTACCCCGCACGGCTCGATCGGCAAGGGTTTCCCGAACGTCGCCGTGTACAACTCCTCGACGCTGACCGAATGCCCGCGTGCCGAATTCGACTCCAGCGGGGCGCTTCTCAATGCCGACGACGCGATCGGCGAGCTGGTGAACATCGAGGGCGGCGGCATGTTCATGGGCTACTACAACGATTCCGACGCCACCAGCGAGCGTCTCCGCCACGGGATGTACTGGTCGGGCGACCTCGCGTACAAGGACGCCGACGACTGGATCTACCTCGCCGGCCGGACCGGCGACTGGATGCGCGTCGACGGCGAGAACCTCGCCGCCGGACCGATCGAACGGGTGCTGTTGCGCGTTCCCGAGATCAATCGCGTTGCCGTGTATGCCGTTCCGGACGACCACGTCGGCGATGCGGTGATGGCCGCCGTTGTCCTGCAGGACGGCGTCGAGCTGACCCCGGAGTCCTTCGCCGAACAGCTTGCCGCACAGGCCGACCTGTCGCCGAAAGCGTGGCCGACGTATGTCCGGATCGAGGACGACCTGCCCACGACCGCAACGAACAAGATCCTCAAGCGCACCCTGAAATCCGAGGGAGCCGTCCCCGGCACGGGCACACTCTGGGTGCGCGAGCCCCGGTCCCGCGTGTATCGACAAGCCGTCGCGGCACAGGCATGACCTCGACCGCGGCCACCATACCGACACCGGAATCCGTCCCGCAGCAGACGCTTCCGGAGATCGGCTACTACGCACTCTCGCGCCATCCGGTCGATCCCGCCGAACTCGCCGACGAAGCGGGGCTCGCCGACCGCGCAGGCTTCGGTGCCGCCTTCGTCTCCGAGCGGTTCAACGTGAAGGACGCGGCCGTACTCGCGGGCGGTCTCGCGGCGGCGAGTCGCCGGATGGGCGTCGCCACGGCCGCGACCAACCACAACACCCGTCACCCCATCATCACCGCGTCCATGGCCGCCACGTTGTCGACCATGACGGGTGGTCGCTTCGCGCTCGGCCTCGGTCGTGGATTCGCCGCACAGTGGCAGGTTCTCGGGGTTCCCGATGTCACGAGCGCCCAGCTCACCGACGCCGCCTCGGTGTTGCGCACCCTTTGGCGCGGCGAGATGATCCTGGGCCACGACGGCCCGCTCGGCACTTACGACTACCTCAACCTCGGTGTCGCGGTTCCACCGGTCCCCATCCTGCTCGTGACGATGTCGCCCAACACCTTACGTCTTGCCGGGCGCATCGCCGACGGTGTCGTCCTGCACACGTTCTTCTCCGACGAGGCCACCATCGCCGCGGTCGAGACCGTCCGAGCGGCGGCCGCCGAGGCCGGTCGGGACCCCGCTTCGGTGCGCATCTGGTCGGTACTGGCCACCGTGCCCGACCATCTCGATGATGACGACCGGTTGCGACGTCTGTACGGCCGGCTCGCGACCTATCTCCAGGGGTATCCGGACGTCCTGATGCGTGCCAACGGATGGCGCGGGGATGATCTCGAACGAATCAGGGACAGTCCGGCTTTCGCCGGCGCCCGCGGACCCATCGACGCCACCGCCACGGCCGACGAACTGGCCCGGCTCGCCGAGGTCATCCCGGCGTCGTGGGTCGCCGACAGCGCGGTCGGCAGTGCCGAACAGTGCGCGGCCGCCGTGGCGCGCCAGTTCGACCTGGGAGTCGACTCGGTCATCATGCACGGCGCCGCGCCGTCGGAACTGTTGTCGGTGCTGACGGCGTACCGGTCGATACGACCCGCCTTGCCGGCTCTGCCAGTGAACCCGGGTTCGGTTGCGGGACCACCGGTTCAGTGACCGTCAGTCGGGCACGCCGGGTGGCACCGAGTTCAGCAACGCGCCCGCCTCGACCCGGAGCTGTTGACCGGTCACGTACCGGGCGGCATCGGACACCAGGTAGAGAACCGCCTCGGTGACATCCTCCGGCGCGAGCAGGTCCACCGGCATCGCGTGCAACGACGCGAAGACGTCCTTGACGTCGTCGTAGACCGGCTTCTCGAGATCGGGTCGGAACAGCCGGTAGATCTCGTCGTGATGCACCATCGCGGTGTCGACGTTGCCGGGATGAATCGCGTTGACGCGAATACCTTTCGGCGCCAGGTGCCGGGCGAGGTCGTTGACGAGTCGCGCCACCGCTCGTTTCGAGTGGCCGTAACCGCCTGCACCCGGCCCGGCCTGCGCGGACTCGAACGACGGCATGAACGCGGCCATCGAACCGATGCAGACGATCGATGCACCCGCTTCGAGGTGCGGCAGAGACAACTCGAGCGTGTTGATCACCCCACCGAGATTCACCGACACCGTGTTCAGCCAGGTGACCGAGGGACTTTCGGGCCCGAGCGGGCTGATACCGGCGTTGGCCACGACGATGTCGAGTCTGCCGAACTGCGCCACCGCGTCGTCGATCGCGGCCTGCAGGGCGTCCCGGCTGCGGACGTCGGCGATCTTCGCGATCACCCGACTGTCCGTCGCGTCGACCATCTTCGCGGTCTGCTGCAGGTCGTCCGGCGTGCTCATGGCGTAATTGACCGTCGTGATCTGATCGCAGATGTCGATGGCGATGATGTCGGCGCCCTGCTCGGCCATCCGCACGGCGTGGCTGCGCCCCTGACCCCGTGCCGCGCCCGTCACGAGGGCGACCTTCCCGTCGAGTCTGGTACTCACTCGCACTCTCCTCGTCCCGGCGACCGCGAATCGGGTCGCCGTATGTCCGCGCAGCCTAACCGACGGCCATCCTTTCTGTGGCGGAATGGATTTGCCGATCGCGAGATCGCCCGGCGTGGCCGGCCTGCACAGCTGCACACCGCCGCGCCGGTTCCCTGGACACCAGTCCAATTCCTCGGTAGTGTCCGATCAGCGGCCTGGGTGAGCCCGGTCACATCGGCCCGGCCCACGCAGCTCGATCGAAAGGGCGTGCCCGTGCCGGACACCGTTGGAATCCCGACTTGCATAGACGAACTCACCCCGACGTGGTTGACCGCGTTCCTTGCTTCCCACGGTCACGACGTCAGTATCGAGTCGGTGGGTGCCGAACCGGTGGGAACCGGTCAGATGGCCGGTTCCTATCGTCTTCACCTCGGGCACGACAGCCCAGCGACATTGCCCGACACCATGATCGCGAAGCTCGCGACCGGGTCACCGGACCAGCGCGAGTTCGGATCGGGGGTGTTCCGCAACGAGGTGCGCTTCTATCGCGACCTCGCCGCGTCGTTCACGGTGCCGATGCCCGACTGCTTCGCCGCGACCATCTCCGATCGCGGCACCGAGTTCGTACTCTTGCTGGAGGACATGGGCGCAGCCGTGCAGGGCGATCAGATCGCCGGCTGCACACCCGCGCAGGCCGAGGCGGTAGCCGTGGCGACTGCTGGTCTCCACGCTCCCCGGTGGAACGATCCGACCCTGCTGGCCGAGATGCCGTTGCCCACCGACGCCGACCGGGAGGTGATGGAGTCGATCCTCGCTCCGATGGCGGAGGTCTACCGCGAACGCTTCTCCCCTATCGGTCCGTCATCGGCAGCGGTCGACTGGCTCGTCCGTGAAGCCGGCCAGTGGCTGGTCGCCCCGCTGGACAATGCCACCCTGATCCATGGCGACCTCCGGGTCGACAACGTCCTGTTCGGCCCGTCCGGTGAGGTCACGGTGATCGACTGGCAGACGATCACCACCGGTAACCCGCTGCGCGACATCGCCTTCCTGCTGAGTACCAGTCTGACCACCGACGACCGGCGCCGGCACGAGCGCGGCATCGTCGCCTCGTATCATCGGGCGTTGGTCACCGCCGGCGTCGGCGACTACACGCTCGACGACTGCTGGGACGACTACGTCGGCAACCTCATCCAGGCGCCGCTGATCATCGTGTTCGGCTCCGCTGCTGCACAACCCACCGAGCGTGGCAACGCGATGTTCGATGCGATGCTGTCCCGCAGTGCAGCCGCGATCGACGATCTCGCACCCGGAGGGCTGTGAACCGTGCCGTCACTGGTCATCGGGGGCAACGGGTTTCTCGGTTCTCATCTCGTTCGGCAGCTCGTGGACGCGGGCGAGGAGGTGCGGGTGTTCACCCGGCCCACGAGTGGCCTCCGGACCCTGGCCGGTCTCGGCGTCGATCACGTGACGGGCGATCTCTTCGACGCCGACGCCGTCGCGCGGGCGATGACCGGTTGCGACGTGGTGTTCCACTGCGCGGTCGACACGCGCGCCTGGTTGCGCGATCCGGCACCGCTGTACCGGACGAACGTCGAGGCCCTGCGTTCGGTGCTCGACGTCGCAGCCCGGATGCCACTGCGGAAGTTCGTGTTCACCAGCACCGCGGCGACCATCGGGCGGGTGAACGGCCGTCGGGCGACGGAGGACGATGTGTTCAACTGGGCCGCGCGGGCTCCCGCCTATGTGCGCAGTCGCGTGGCCGCCGAGGACCTGGTGCTGCGTCGAGCGCAGGACGACGCGGTACCCGCCCTCGCGATGTGCGTCGCCAACACCTACGGACCCGGCGACTGGCAACCAACTCCCCACGGCGCATTCGTTGCCGGTGCGGCGCTGGGCAAGTTACCGTTCACCGTCCGCGGCTGTCGCGCCGAGTCGGTCGGCATCGACGACGCCGCGCAGGCGCTGCTCCTCGCGGCGGACCGCGGCGAGGTCGGCGAACGCTACATCGTCTCCGAGCGGTCCATCGACACCGGTGAGATCGTGGCCATCGCCGCCGCGACCGCGGATCGTCAGCCCCCGCGCGTCGTTCTCAACCGCGCTGCGCTGTACACCTTCGGGGCGGTGGGTTCCGCCCGTGGGGCGCTGACGCGCAAGCCGGTGCAGTTGACGATCCCCTCGGTCCGGTTGATGCACTTCATGTCCGAGATGGACCACGGCAAGGCCGAACGCGACCTCGGATGGCATCCACGCCCGGTGACCGAGGCCATCGCCGACGGTGCCCGCTTCTGGCTCGAACGACGCGCCGCCCGCCGCGCTGGTTGAGCCGACACCACCACCTCGCTGGTTGAGCCGGCACCGAGCGAAGCGAGGCGCCGAGTCGAAGCCACTTGGTGACCTCGACGAGCTCGGTCAGCGGGCGAGTCAACCCGCCCTGCTCCCCAATCCCCAAGAACCGCAAAAGCACTGGTCCCTGAGGTGCGAGGAGCGATAGCGACGAGCCACGAAGGGCCTGGTGGGGCACCTTGCGAGCCCTTCGTGGCTCGCTTCGCTCGCACCTCAGGGAGCAGAGGGGTGGCCCTCCGCAAGCTCCGCACGCTTCTCAGGGAGGACGAACGCGATCGATCTCAGGGACCGGAAGGCCCGGCCAGGATGCCGGCGAGTTCGTCGAGGCTGTAGGGCGAGGTGCCCTTGTGATCGCGGTAAGCGACGAAACTCGCCTGCTGCGACTCGAACCGGCCGATGAATCCACCGGCAGCGCTGAAGATCTCGCCGGTGATGTGCTCGGCCGCGTCACTGGCCAGGAACACGTACAGCGGGGCGACGTACTCGGGCGGGGCGGGATCGAGCGCCGCGTCGCGCGTGGGGTCGTCGAGGATTCCGCGACGATGGAGTCCTTCGATGTGGGCGACGTAGTCGTCGCCGGAGGACAGCCTCGACTTCGCTCCCGGCATCACCACATTGACGCGTACGTGTTGATCCCGGAGGTCCGCGGCCGCGGCGAGGGCGAGTGCGTTGACGCCGCCCTTCGCCGCGGGATAGCCGCTGCCGCCGAACATTCCGAGCGAGGCGGCCGAACCGGTGAGCACGACCGAACCCGACCCTTGTTCGACGAACACCCTCCCCGCAGCCTGTAGGAGGTGGAAGGCGCTCATCAGATGGGCGTCGATCTGCTCGCGGAACTCGTCGGGAGCGATCGTCAGCACCGTCGAACCGGGAGGTTCGGCGATGCCGGCGCAGTTGATGGCGATGTCGAGGGCACCGAACTCCGCCAGCGCCGCCTCGACCATCGCCTGCGCCACTCCGTCGTCGCCCGCGGACCCGCGAACGCCCACGGCATATCCGCCGCCGCCGCGGATCTCGGCGACGGTGTCATCGACGGCCTGTCCGTCGCGACCGTTGACGACGACCGAGACCCCCTGTCCGGCCAGCGCATACGAGACGGCCAGTCCGATACCGCGGGTCGCGCCCGCGACCACGGCGACCCGGCCCCCCAGACCCGCGCCGCCGGGTGACCAGCCGCCGCCCGACGTCACGCCGAGCTACCCACCGGCGTGATCGGGATCGACCGCCCGCGGTCGACGAATTCGAAACTCGCACCCCCGCTGAAGCGTGCGACGGCCACCTCGCCGTACTCCTTCTGCGGCGTGTCCGCCTTGGTGATGCGGACGACGAGATCGCCGTCGGCCTCGGTCGCGTCCGCGACGACGAGATACGGATCGACGGCGGTCGCCGCCGCCTGCAACGGTTCGACGTGGTCGGCATCGAGGATCGACGTCCAACCGCCGTCGGTCATTGCATCGGACTCCCGGGGGATTCGGACGGTGACCGTGTCCCCGTCGGCCTCTGCGGTGAGTCCCGTGTACTGGGTCGGACCGAAACACGGATGCAGGGCCAGTACCTGGGCGAGACCTGCGGCGTCGGCGGACAGATCGAGCGCGACGCGAATCCGGTCGGCAGCGAGTCCGGCGATGCCGATCAGCTGCTTGCGGAAGATCTCGGTGGTCTGCGCCTCGCTCTCGGCATACCTGCGCAGGCTGACGAGGAAGCCCAGCGACAGCAACTGGTGTTGCAGCGCAACCTCTTCGGCGACCCGCACCAGAGCCGACGTCGACCACTCCGCGAACTGCAGATCCTCGACGAGCGGGCCGCGGTAGTCGACCCAGCCGTCGGTCTCCGTGGTGTCGATGGCCGACAGGACGAGTTGACCGGCCCTCGTCTCGAACATGTCGACCGAATCCGGTGGCAGCGGCAGCTCGTCTCGATCCGGTTCGATCGTGACCGTCCACTCACAGTGCGGCGTGCGATCGACCGGTCGACGCGGGGGGCGATGAACCGGACGGATTCGTGCGCGCCGGTTGGTCGCGATCGCCGTCGCATCGAAGGTGGGGTCCTCGATGTCGTGACACATGGTCGTCACGTAGTCGTCGCCGAGGGGTTCGACGTCGAGCAGCGCGCCGCAGTGATCGAGCACGAACGACCCGTGGTACTCGTCGTCGATGCGGTATCGGAAGTCCATGAACTGCGGTGGCGCACCGATGTCGAGTTGCAGACACTTGAACATGTCCTCGACACCGTCGCCGTCGATACCCAGGGCCGTGCGCATGCGATGCGTGTAGACCGGACTCGCGGCCATCCACTCCTCGATGGCGACCTTGCCCATCACGTCCCGGCCGAAGGCGCTGATGAGATGCGCCATGCCGCTGCGGTCGATCATCTGACCCGACAGCAGCAGTTCCGGTACGAGCACGGCGAGCTGATCCTGACTCAGACCTTGGTAGGTCGGGGCTGTGGAAGTCATGTCAGTTCACCAGAACGCGACCGGGGCCTTGCCGAAGTCGTACCAACCCGGCAGATTACCCGGCGCCGACTTCTCCACACGCTTGAGCATCGGCTCACTCATCGCGTTGTTCTTCATCATCTCGATGAAGAGAGCCGAGACGTTGCCGTAGTCGAAGAAGTCACGCTGCCAACGGAACTGGAAGTTTCCTCCGTACTTGAACCAGCTACCCTGGATGCCCTCGAGGGCGTAGTGGCTGCCGTCGTCGCGTGTGCCCTCGTAGATCTGCTTCCACAGCCCGATCATGTCGCCGGTCTGGTCATCGATGACCCAGGCCTGGTACGGGTACTCCCACCCCTGCAGACCCTCCATCTCCTGTCCGAGGGCGAGCTCGCGGATCTCCTCGCGGCCGACGGCCATGAAATCCTTGTTGGGGCCGTAGTTCCACCCGTAGGTGGCATCCTCGGTGTAGAAGTCGGCCAGGGGCTTCCAGTCCCCCGCCTTTTCGGCCTCGATGTTGGCGGCGAGCCACCGCTCCTTCATCTCGTCGAGTTCGGCACGGTCAAAAGACATGTGTTCCACCTTTATTCGATCGTTCGGGTCTTGCGTGGGCGACGTGGTCGGAGCTCAGTCCTCGATGATCCGAAGGGCCTGAGTCGGGCAGTAGTGCACGCCGGCCTCGACCTCGGCGCGCTGGGATTCGTCGGGGGTCGCGTCGAGGATCTCCACATGATCGGTGTGCGCGGCGAAGACCTCGGGCGCCTCGAGCTCACACATCCCATGTCCCTGGCAGAGGTCCAGGTCCACCTCGACGCGCATCACGCGTCCTGACGCTTGCGGTAGGCGACGCGGCAGGGTTGCTGCAGCTGGACGACCATCTTCGAGTGGTCGTTGCGGTAGCTCTCCGGCGGCTGCAACATCTCGAACTCGTAGTTCTGGAAGAGCACCGAGAAGATGGCCTTCAGTTGCATGATCGCGAATTGCGCGCCGACGCAACGGTGACGACCGGCACCGAAGGGGATCCAGGTCCAGCGATTGACCAGATCCTCCTGCCGCGGTTTGTCGTAACGGTCGGGGTCGAAGGTGTCCGCCTCGGGGAAGTCCTCGGGCAGCCGGTTGGAGATCGCCGGCGAGACGGCGATCGACTGCCCGGCCTTCACCTCGAATTCCTCGACGTGAAAGTCGTTCTGCACCACGCGCATGAGGATGATGAGCGGCGGGTGCAGCCGCAGCGCTTCTTTGAGCGCGTTCTCGAGCTGCGGCATCTGACGGGTGTGCGCAAAGGTGTATTCCGGGCGCTCGCCGGGCGGGGTCTCGCCGTAGATCTCGTCGAGCTCCTCGTACACGCGTCGCATGTAGTCGGGGTTGCGCAGCAGTTCGATGAGGGTCCACGCGGCGGTGCCCGACGTCGTGTGGTGGCCCGCGAACATCATCGAGATGAACATGCCGGTGATGGTGTTGGCGTCGAAGCCGACCTGGACGAGGACGTCCATCAGGTCGCGATCTTCTTTGTCCTCGGTCGGGTTCGCAATCCGCTCGTCCATCACGCCCTGGATGAACTCGACCAGTTCGGCCCGGGCCTCGTCACGCTTGCGGAAGCTCTCGATGTCGGCTTTGTAATCCACGTAGGCGATCGGGTCCGTGCCCTTTTCCAGGTCGTGGAAGAGATGGGCGATGTGTCCGCTGAGGCGTTCCCGGAACTTCCGCCCGATGAGACACGACGACGACGTGTAGAGGGTCAGCTCGGCGAAGAAGTCGAGGAGGTCGATATCCCCCTCGTCCCCCCAGTCGGCGATGATCCGCTCGACCTCGTTGGGGATGGTCACCGCGTGCTGCTTCATGTGCGCGCCCTTGAGCGCCGAGTTGTGGATCGCCTTCGACCGTTCCTCGGGACTCGTGTCGAACACGACGCCCTCACCGAACACCGGTGTCATGAACGGGTATGCGGCCGCCTGGTCCAGGTCCTCTTCGGGCGCGCGGAAGAACTCCTCGCTCGCCGCCGATCCCGAGACGAGCACCACCTCGCGGTCGGCGAGCTGGAACATGCCGACGTCACCGCATTCCTCACGGACGCGCCAGAACAGCGAGATCGGGTCGGTGGCGAGTTCGTCGAGATGTCCGTGTTCGCCCTCGCCACCCGAGACGCGATTCGGTTGTTTCAGGCCTGATTCGGTGATGGCGGTCATCCATCCGTCCCCTTCTCCTGTACTGCCTGTCGTTTCTTGTCGCTGACCGCGCCTTCGGCCTCCACCTCGACCGACCGCATGTGCGCTCCGCGCGGCATGGTCACCATGGCCGCGACGGCCTGTGCGATGTGTTCGGGCGAGAGGAAATTGCCGTGGCGGGCCAGACCGTGTGTGATCCAGTCGTTGAGCATGTTCTCGGTCGTCTTCGGGTCGAGGTTCATCCCCATGCCCGTGAGGGTCTGTCCGGGACGGACGACCCCGGCCCGCACACCGGTCCCCTCGAGTTCGAGCTGGATGGTCGCGACCAGTCCGTCGATACCGGACTTCGCGGCTACGTAGGCCGACGACCACGGCCGGGGGTGGATGGCGACATCGGACCCGATGAACACGAAATCGCCTCGCGCACGGTCGATCATGCCGCCGATCACGGCGCGGTAGATACGGTACGCGCCGGTGAGGTGGATGTTGATCTGATCGGCGAAATGATCGGTGCCGGTCTCGTAGGAGAGACCGACTGCGAGATCACCGGCGCCGGCGACGACGATCTCCATCGGCCCCAGCGCCGCCTCGGCCTTCGCCACGCAATCCAACACCGATTGCTCGTCGGTGACGTCCAACGGTACCGCGACGGCTTCGCCGCCGGCGGCCGTGATCTTGTCGGCGAGTTCCTGTAGCTTCTCCACGCGGCGGGCGGCCAGGGCGACGGGATGGCCCGCGGCGGAGAGGAATTCGGCCGTGGCGGCGCCGATTCCCGACGACGCGCCCGCGACGAGGACCGGTCGGCGCTCGGGATGAGGACGGAAAGCCATCAGCGCACCGTCACCTTCGCCGGGAGCTCGGCGAAGCCGCGCACGTTCACCGAGTGGACCCGTACCGCCTTGTCGGCATCGATCTCCACTGCCCGGATCGACTTGATCACCTCGGTCAGGCCGATGTTGGCCTCGAGGCGCGCGAGGTGCGCCCCGAGGCAGAAGTGGGCGCCCAGGCCGAAACTCATCAGGGACTGGGCGCAGTCGCGGCCGATCTCGTACCGGTCGGCGTCGGCGCCGAACACCTCGACGTCGCGGTTCGCCGAACCGACGAGCAGGAGTACCCGGTCGCCCGCCGGGATCACGAAGTCGCCATAAGGGGCATCCTCGATCACCCGCCGCACGACGATCTGCGTCGAGTTGTCGTAGCGCAGCGTCTCCTCGGTCCAGTCCGGGACGACGACTTCCGGGTCGGCGAAGACCTTGGCGAGCTCGTCCGGATTGCGCCAGCCCCAATACAGGGCGTTGGCAAGCAGTTTGGTGGTGGTCTCGTTGCCCGCCACCACCATCAGAACCATGAACCCGACGATCTCGTCCTCGGTGAGCTTCGTCTTCTCACCGGTCTCGTCGTCGTCGATCTCGGCCGCGATGAGGGCCGAGACCAGATCCTCGCCGGGGTTCTTGCGCCGGTCGGCGATGAGCTCCGAATAGTACTTGTGCAGTTCGATGTACGCGTACACCGCCGCCTCGGGAAGGTCGAGGTCGCCGTCCTCGCGATGCAACAGCAGGTCGGACTGGTGGCGCAGCCGGGTGCGATCGGCTTCGGGCACTCCCAGCAGTTCGGACACGACGTCCATCGGGAGCAGGGCGGCGAAGTCGTGCACGAAGTCGAACTCGCCCTTGTCGAGACATCTGCTCCAATGCTGATGGGTGAGGGCGGTGATCCGGCCGGTGAGTTCGTTGACGCGGCGAGGCGTGAAGCCCTTGGAGACGAGTTTGCGGATACGCATGTGCTTGGGGTCGTCCATGGCGAGGAACGACATCGACTTGTGCGCGTCGGGACCGTACGCCGAGGGGTCCATCGACACGCCCCAGCTGTTCGAGAGTCGTTGTGTGTCACGGAATGCGGCACGGACGTCGGCGTGCCCGGCGAGCGCCCAGAAGTTCATCCCGCCGTGGTAGTAGACCGGCGCCTCCGCGCGGAGACGGGAATAGGTCGGGTAGGGATCCTCGTGGAAACCATAGGCATACGGGTCGAAGGGGAGCTCGTGCTCCATCCCCGACACCGCCGTCGTTTCGGTCATCACTTCTCCATCAGTAGATGTGCGGCTGCGACAAGACGTTCGGAGGTCTGCTCGTAGGTCATGTGCCCCATACCGGCGTAGACCAGGCCGCCGGAGTAGATCATCTCCAGGGCGTCGAGCAGCGGGCCCGGGTTCTCCGGGTCCTCTTCGAGGGCGGCGGCGAGACGACGCCGGATGAATGCGCCGATCCGCACGCGCAGGTGTTCGACGTCGGGGTCACTGCCCAGCAGGGCCACCGTGACCGCACCACCCAGCTGCCCCTCGCCGGCCACGACCAGCGCGACCTCGCGGAGCACCTGCGCGACGCGCTCACTCCGCGGTGCACCGGGATCCGGTTCGAGCACCCCGGCCGATAGGCGACGCCAGAACACCTCGGCGACGAGGTGACTCTTCGACGAGAAGTAGGTGTAGGCGGTGGCCGGCGCGACCCCAGCGATCTTGGCCACCGATCGCACGGTCAGACCGTCGAAACCCTCGGCGTTCAGCACGTCGACCGCGGCATCGGTGAGGCGTGTGACCGTCTCCGCCTGCTGCTGGGTCAGCCTGCGGCGGGTGGATTCCTGAGACACGGGGCTGGACATGTGAGCCACGCTACACTAGGTTTGAACGCGAGTCCAGACACCTGTCCAGATGGAGTTCCAGCTCATGCCTCTTCGCCCCGAATCCGCGTCGGATCTGTTGATCGACGGCAAGCTCACCCCCGGGAGCGGTGGCGTCTTCGACGTCGTCAATCCCGCGACCGAGGAGGTCATCGGGCAGGCGGCCGACGCCACCGCGGCCGACATGGATGCCGCCATCGCGGCGGCGCGCACCGCCTTCGACACCACCGACTGGTCGCGCGATCACGCCTTCCGCGCTCGCTGCCTGCGTCAGCTGCGCGACGCACTGCTCGCCCACGGCGACGAGCTCCGCGAGCTCACCATCGCCGAGGTGGGATGCCCGTCGTTCCTCACCCACGGCCCGCAGTTCGAGGGACCCGTCACCGATCTCGGCTACTTCGCCGACCTCGCCGAGAGCTATGAGTGGACTCGCGACCTCGGCACCGCGAAACCCATGGGACTGAAGAACCACCGTGAGCTGCGCTCGGAGGCGGTCGGCGTCGTCGGCGCCATCACCCCGTGGAACTTCCCGCACCAGATCAACTTCGCCAAGATCGGACCCGCCCTCGCCGCCGGGTGCACGGTGGTGCTCAAGCCCGCGCCCGACACCCCGTGGTGTGCGGCGCTCGTCGGCAAGGTGGTCGCCGAGGAGACGGACTTCCCGCCGGGCGTCCTCAACATCGTCACCTCGACCGACCATCAGCTCGGCGCCCAGCTCAGCATCGACCCTCGCGTCGACCTGGTCTCGTTCACCGGCTCCACCGCGACGGGCAAGAAGGTGATGGCGGCCGCCTCCGAGTCGCTGAAGAAGGTGTTCCTGGAGCTGGGCGGCAAGTCGGCCTTCATCGTCCTCGACGACGCCGACATCGGATCCGCCTGCGCCATGGCCGCGTTCAACGTCGTCACCCATGCCGGCCAGGGGTGCGCGATCACGACGCGTCTCGTGGTTCCGCGCGGCAGCCTCGATGAGGCGATCACCGCCACCCGCGACGCGATGGCGGGCCTGCCCGCCGGGGATCCGACCGACGGCGGCACCATCTGCGGACCGGTCATCTCGGCCCGGCAGCGCCAGCGCATCGAGTCCTACATCGAACTCGCCACCAGTGAGGGCGGCACCATCGAGATCGGTGGCGGCCGTCCCGCCGACAGGCCCGCCGGATTCTTCGTCGAACCGACCTTGATCTCGGGTCTGGACAACTCGGCGCGAGTGGCGCAGGAGGAGATCTTCGGCCCGGTGCTCGTGATCATCCCCCACGACGGCGACGACGACGCGATCCGCATCGCCAACGACTCGCCGTACGGGTTGTCGGGCATGGTCTACGGGACCGATGAGGACCGGATCAACAAGGTCGTCAACGGAGTTCGCACCGGGACGATGGGTGTCAACGGCGGCATCTGGTATTCCGCCGACGTCCCGTTCGGCGGTTTCAAACAGTCGGGCATCGGCCGCGAGATGGGTGTCGCCGGTTTCGAGGAGTACCTGGAGACCAAGGCCGTCGCCCGCCCGGCGTGACCCTTCGAGGCTCGTCGCTATCGCTCCTCGCACCTCAGGGAGCAAAAGCCTCGCGCTATCGCTCCTCGCACCTCAGGGAGCAAAAGCCTCGCGCTATCGCTCCTCGCACCTCAGGGAGCAGAAGCCTCGCGCTATCGCTCCTCGCACCTCAGGGAGCAGATTTGACCGCTCCCTGAGGTGCGAGCAAACCGAGCCGTAACCCCCGCTCCCTGAGGTGCGAGCGAAGCGAGCCACGAAGGGCCAGCACATCATCCACACAGAAAGCAGGACAATGAGTTCCAAGCGTTTCGAGAACAAGACCATCATCGTCACCGGCGCCGCCGGCGGGATCGGCGAGGCCTATGCGCGTGCCCTCGCCGCGGAGGGCGCGAACGTCGTGGTCGCCGACCTCGCCGACGAGAAGGGCAAGCAGGTCGCGGCCGACATCGGCGGACTGTACGTCAGCACCGATGTCGCGGACGAGGATTCGGCGAAGGCGCTCGCCGCCGCCACCGTCGACGCCTACGGTTCGATCGACGGTCTGGTGAACAACGCCGCGATCTACGGCGGGATGAAACTCGACTTCCTCATCACCGTGCCCTGGGACTATTACAAGAAGTTCATGAGCGTGAACCTCGACGGTGCGCTCAACGTGACCCGGGCGGTCTACCCGTACATGACCAACGGCGGCGGCGCCATCGTCAACCAGTCCTCGACCGCCGCATGGCTGTACAGCGGCTTCTACGGGCTGGCCAAGGTCGGCGTCAACGGCCTGACCCAGCAGCTCGCCACCGAACTCGGCGGGCAGAACATCCGCGTCAATGCGATCGCCCCGGGACCCATCGACACCGAGGCGACTCGGAGCACGACGCCCAAGGAGATGGTCGCCGACATCGTGAACCGGCTGCCGCTGAAGCGTTTCGGCACTCCCGAGGATCTGGTCGGGATGTGCCTGTTCCTGCTGTCGGACGAGGCCGGGTGGATCACCGGGCAGATCTTCAACGTCGACGGCGGCCAGGTCATCCGCTCATGAGCGAGTCGTCCCCCATCCGTCTGGGGTATGTCGGACTCGGCAACATCGGTGGGCCGATGGCCGGGAGCCTGGCCGCCTGGGCGGGTGGGCTGACGGTGTTCGACCTGTCGTCCGACGCCGTCGCGAAGGTCGTCGAGAAAGGCGCCACCGCTGCGGAATCGCTCGCCGATCTCGCCGCGTCGGCCGACATCATCGGCATCTGCGTGCTCGACGACGCGCAGGTCCGAACCGTGGTCGCGGGTCCGGACGGCCTGCTGTCGGCAGCTCGCCCGGGCACCGTCATCACCGTCCACTCGACCATCGCGCCGGAGACCGCCGTCGAACTGGCGGATCTGTGCGCGGCGCGCGAGGTGACACTGCTCGACGCACCGATCTCCGGTGGTGCGATGGGCGCGGCGTCGGGCCGCCTCGCGATCATGGTCGGTGGACCGCGGGACGCGTACGAGAAGCTGAAGGAACCGTTCGCGCTCACCGCCGACATGCTGGTCCACGCGGGGCCCGAGGTCGGCGCGGGTACCCGGATGAAGCTGGCGCGCAACCTCCTCCACTTCATCTCGTTCACCGCGACCACCGAGGCCGCTCGACTGGCCGAGGCGGCCGGCATCGACATCACCAAGCTCGGCAAGGTGGTCCGGCACTCCGACGCGGTGACCGGCGGGGCCGGGGCGATCATGTTGCGCGACACCACCGCTCCCGTCGAGCGCGACGATCCCTGGTACGGAATCCTCACCGGCGTCCGTACGCTGGGCGAGAAGGACCTGACGCTCGCACTCGCACTCGGTGAGGAACTCGGCGTCGACCTGCCCCTCGGGCAGCTCGCGCTGCAGAACCTGGCCACCGGGCTCGGCGTCCCCCACCTCGAAGGAGAACCAGCATGACCCGTTCCCACATCTCCGACGACGCACCCGACGAGGCGCGCAGGCGCGGCCTCGCCAAGATGTCGGAGGTCTACGGCTGGGAGGTGAGCGACGGTCCGGGCGACTACTTCGCGCACACCGCCGACCAGGTGTTCGGCAACGTCTGGGCCCGGGAGGGTCTGTCCAACCGTGACCGCCGGCTGCTCCTGCTCGGCGCGCTCGCCGCGAGCAACAACATCGACGTCGCCGAGATCCAGGCCGGTGCCGCACTCGGGAACGGAGAGCTCACCCCAGAGCAGCTCGAGGAGATCAGCCTCTTCCTCTGCTACTACGTAGGCTGGCCGCAGGGCACCAAGATGCACTTCATGTTCGGTGAGGTGATCAAGCAGCACCGGAAGAAGAAGTGAGTCGACTTATGCGGTTTCGAGTCCTACAGGGCGGCGACGGGTGTTCGTTGCTCAGCGCCTCTCCCCTCCCCGACCTCGCCGCGGCCGGATACACCGACATCGAGTACGCGGCGTCGGGGGTGGCCGAGAAGATCGTCGGGGACCCGCCCGCACCCGCCGCCGAGTTCACGACCCGGGTCGTCGTCCGACGCCCAGCGGAGCCCGCGACGTTCAGCGGTTGCGTTGTCGTCGAGTGGCTGAACGTCAGCAGTGGCGCCGACGCCGCCCCCGAATACTCCTATGTGGCTGCTGAACTGGTCCGTTCCGGGCACGCCTGGATCGGGGTCTCGGCCCAGTTCGTCGGAGTGGAGGGCGGCACGGGCTCGGTCGGCGTCGCGACCGGTGCGCCGCAGAGTCTCGCCGCCAAGGACCCGGAACGGTATGCCGAACTCCACCATCCGGGCGACGCCTACTGCTACGACATCTTCAGCTCGATCGGACGCGCCGCCCGGGACACCGCTGGGGCCGACCATCCCCTCGCGGGCCTGACGGTCGCCACCGTGCTCGCGATCGGCGAATCACAGTCGGCGATGGCCCTGACGACCTACGTGAACACCATCGGCCCGGATGCGGCGCCGTTCGACGGATACCTCATCCACAGCCGCGCGGCCGCCGGGTTGCCCGCAGGCGAGGTCGGTTCGGGCATCGACGTGGCGACCGTCTTCGGGCGCGAGCCCACCACGATCCGCACCGACCTCGACGCACCGGTGTTCGTGGTGCAGACCGAGACCGACGTCCTGACCAACTTCCGTTATCACACTGCGCGGCAACCGGATTCCGACCGGTTACGCGTGTGGGAAATGGCGGGCACGTCCCACGCCGACCTGCACCAGGTCGGCGACTTCGAGGAGTTCCTCGGCTGCCCCGACCCCGTCAACCGGGGTCAGCAGCGTTTCGTCCTGCGGGCTGCGTTGCGGCACCTGCGATCCTGGGCCGACGGTGGCGATCCGCCGCCGGCAGCCGACCCGCTGGCCCTCCGGGACATCGACGGCGCCGACCCCGTGTTCGAGCTGGACGACATCGGCAACGTCCGGGGCGGGGTCCGGACGCCGTGCGTCGACGCACCGACCCAGGTCCTCAGCGGGATCGTCGCCGACCCCGTCTCCCGCATCTGCCTGCTGTTCGGCACGACATTCCCTGTCCCCGCCGACGCGTTGGCGGCCCGGTACGGAACGCGCGACGAATACGAGAAGCACTACCGGAACGCCGCCGACGCCGCCATCGCCGGCGGATTCGTCCTCGCCGAGGACCGTGACGAGCTGCTCGCCGACGCCAATCCGGACCTGACCCCGAACTGACCGTCCGCCGATTCGTCTCGGCGCGCGGCGGTTTGAAAATCACCATGACTCCAACCGTGCCGGTGGAGTCGAGTTCTCAGTAGCGTCCCAGAAGTCCTGCCAGCCCTCTCCCAGGCGGATTTCGATGACTCTAGAACTCACGACACCCGTCGGTGTCGCCCCCGCCCCGTCCGCGGCCGGGCCCGTCGACGTGCCGTCCGGCGGCCCGGCGGCCCGAGTACGTCGGCGACGGCTCTCCCGTCACGCCGCCACACGCACGCTCCGTCAGTCCATCGGCCTGATCCTGGTCGTCGTCATCTGGCAACTCGGCGCGCGGGGATGGCTCGGCGCGACCACCCCCGCGCCCACCGAGGTGGTCGAGGCGGGCTGGGAACTGATCAGCACCGGTGAACTCTGGACGCATCTGGCCGCGTCGGGGCGGCGCGTCGCGATCGGACTGGCGATCGGGATCGCCATCGGCGCGGTGCTCGGCGCGGCCGCCGGCCTCTTCAAGGTCGCCGAAGACCTGGTCAACGCACCGGTCCAGGTGCTGCGGATGATGCCCGCCGTGGCCCTCGTCCCGGTCTTCATCATCTGGTTCGGGATCGGCGACTCGTTCAAGATCGCCTTGATCATCGTCGCCCCGATCTTCCCCATCTATCTCAACGTCCTCGCCGGCATCCGGGGCGTGGACCAGAAGCTCATCGAAGCCGCCGAATCGCTGGAGCTGACGCGTTTCGAACTCGTGCGATACGTGGTCCTGCCGGGCGCACTACCGCAGATCTTCGTCGGGCTACGACAGGCGCTGGGCATCGGTTGGCTCGTCCTGGTCGTCGCGGAGATGCAGACCACCCCGGTCGGTCTGGGCTTCCTGATGAACGACGCCAAGGAGTACCTACGCACCGATCAGATCTTCCTGGTCCTGGTGATCTACGCGGTACTCGGACTGCTCACCGACATCGGCGTGCGAATACTCGAGCGTCGGTTCCTGTCGTGGCGCAACGGATTCGAAGGTAGGTGAGTGGAATGTCCGCAGATCGAATCGACGGTGTCCGCGTCCTCGGGGCCGGGCGCGAATTCGACGGCCGGCGGGTTCTCGACCGCGTGGATCTGACCATCGCCCGGGGCGAGTTCGTCGCGCTGCTCGGGGCGAGCGGTTCCGGGAAGAGCACCCTCCTCCGGGGGATCGGCGGGCTCGACCGCGGTTTCACCGGCACGATCGAGACACCCTCGGCCAAGGCGATCGTGTTCCAGGAGCACCGGCTCATGCCCTGGATGTCGGTGTGGCGCAACGTCGCGCTCGGGCTGCGCGGCGGTGACACCGAGGCCCGCGCGCTCCGCGCACTCGACGAGGTGGGGCTGGCGGCCAAGTCCGGCGCCTGGCCGTCCACGCTCTCGGGTGGCGAGGCCCAGCGCACCGCGCTGGCACGCGCACTCGTCCGGGAGCCCGACCTGCTGTTGCTCGACGAACCGTTCGGCGCGCTCGACGCCCTGACCCGGATCAATGCCCAACGCCTGGTGGCCCGGTTGTGGGAAGCGCACCGTCCGGCAACACTGCTGGTGACGCACGACGTCGAGGAAGCCCTTCTCCTCGCGGATCGCGCGCTGATCCTGCGGGCCGGCCGGATCGCACAGGAGATCGTCGTCGATCTACCTCGCCCACGCCAGGTCACCGATCCCGAATTCGTCGCCCTCCGTTCACAACTGCTCGCCGGGCTCGGCGTCGGCGGAACCGACGCCGAATCCACCGGCCCCACAACGACACCGACAACGACACCCCGGGAGTTCACCCATGTCTGACGTACTGACCCTGTCCACGGACGTGCTGGTGATCGGCGGTGGTCCCGCCGCGACCTGGGCCGCCATCCACGCTCGCGACGCCGGAGCCGAGGTGATCATCGTGGACAAGGGTTACTGCGGCTCGTCGGGTACGACGGCCCCGGCCGGGACCGGGGTCTGGTACGTCGTCCCGGACCCGGACAAGCGCTCGGCGGCGAAGGCGAGTCGCGAAGCGCTCGGTGGGTATCTCGCGGACCACGCCTGGATGGACCGGGTTCTCGACAGGACCTACGCGAACATGCACCGGCTGGGCACCGAGGGTCGCTACCCGTTCCCGATCGACGAGCACACCGGGGAGCCCATCCGCACCGGTGTCCAGGGCCCGGAGTACATGCGTCGCATGCGCGCGTGGGTCCGGCGCCGCGGTGTACAGATCCTCGATCACTCCCCTGTCCTGCAACTCCTCACCGACAGCCAGGGCGCTGTGCGGGGCGCCGCCGGATACCAGCGGCAGACCGGCCGGGACTTCCGGATCTCGGCCGGCGCCGTCGTCGTGGCGACGGGCGGATGTGCGTTCCTGTCCAAGGCACTGGGCAGCAACGTCGACACCGGCGACGGCGCACTGATGGCGGCGGAGGTGGGTGCCTCGTTCTCGGGGATGGAGTTCGCCAACGCGTACGCGATCGTGCCGAAGGGCTCCACGGTGACCAAGACCGCGTACTACGGCTACGCCACCTTCTTCCACGCCGACGGACGCATCGTCGAGGGTGCGGGATCGACGAAGGGGCGGTCGGTGATCGCACGGACTCTGCTGCAGGAGAAGGTCTATGCACAGCTGGACCGGGCCGATGAGCGGGTGGCGGCACAGATGCGCCAGGGTCAACCCAACTTCTTCCTCCAGTTCGACCGCCGGGGCATCAACCCGTTCACCGACCGGTTCGAGGTCGATCTCCTCGCCGAGGGCACCGTTCGCGGAACCGGTGGCATCGACATCGTCGACACGGACTGCTGGACCGGCGTCCCGGGTCTCTACGCGGCCGGCGACGCCGCCACCCGCGAGCGGATCTGCGGTGGCTTCACCGGCGGCGGCAGCCACAACTCCGCCTGGGCGATGTCGTCGGGCAGTTTCGCAGGCGCTGCCGCGGCACGAGCGGCCCGCGACGCGGGCGGGGCATCCCCACTCGATCGGCTCTCGGGCGCCGGCACCGTCGGATTGGACTCCGCCCGGAGCGGGATCACACCCGACGAGGTGGTGACCGCCGCACAGGGCGAACTGATCCCCTTCGAGAAGAACTACCTGCGTCACGGCGACCGTATGGGTCCGGCGCTGAACGCCCTGGACTCGCTGTGGGATGAGGTCTCCGGCCCGGCCTACGGCGCCCGCACACCGGCGGGGCGCGTCCGCGCGCGGGAGGCGGCTGCGATCACCGCGGTCGGACGGTGGATCTACCGATCCGCACTCGCCCGCACCGAATCCCGCGGGATGAGCAAGCGCGCCGACCACCCCGAGCTCGACCCGGCACTGGGCGATCACGTCCGCACCGGCGGACTCGGCGATGTCTGGGTCGCCGCACCCGGATCGGCTGTCCGCCGGCCAGACCCGGCCCCTCGGCTCGCCGTCAGGATTCCCGCGTGATCGAGCTCGTCGTCGCGTCGGCGTGTATCGCCTGCGACAAATGCGTGAATGCCTGTCCCACCAACGTCTTCGACACCGGACCCGACGGCGTACCGGTCATCGCACGGCAGTCCGACTGCCAGACCTGCTTCATGTGCGAGGCGTACTGCCCCACCGACGCTCTCTACGTCAGCCCGGAGTCGTCCCCACTCGGCACCCGAGAATCGTTGCCGCTCGAGCTGATCGGCAGCTACCGGGAGCGGCTCGGCTGGGGCAAGGGGCGCGCACCAGGAAGCCTCACCGCGGTCGGGCCCCCGATCCCGCATGGAGACCCGCCACCCCGGCTCGTCGAGCAACACGCCGACTGACCGGCTCACCCCGTTCATCCCTTCAGATCGCCAGAACAGAGAAACCATGCCCACCACATCATCTTTCGGATCACCGCTGCGCCGGATCAGACGCGCCCTCGCCCTCTTGACGGCGGGCGTGGCAATCGCAGCGGTGGCCGCGTGCGGTTCCGACGACGCGTCGTCGGCGCAGCGCGAGGTCATCGACACACTCCGGATCGGCGTCATCGGCTCGAGCAACGTGATCGCCGGTCCGGTCGGCTTCGCCCACAGTCGCGGGGAACTCCTCGAGGCCTTCGCCCCGCTCGGTGTCAACAACGTCGAGGTCTTCAACTTCCCGAACGGACCCGATCTCAACCAGGCTCTCATCGGCGGACGCCTCGACGTCGCGAGCTACGGTGACACCCCCGCCCTCGTCGCCCGCGGCTCGGGACTACAAACCCGCCTGCTGTCGATCAACCAGTTCGACAACGATGCCGGCGTGGTGGCCAAAGACCCGTCGATCCGCTCGCTGGCCGACCTGGCGGGCAAGAACATCGGTGTGCCGAAGGGGTCCTACATCGACCGCTATCTGCAAGGCGCACTGGCCGAACAGGGCATCACCGCCAACCTGATCCACCTGTATCCGGCCGATCAGGAGGCACCGTTGAACTCCGGTGAGATCGACGGAGCGGCGCTGCCCGGCGTCATCCCGTCGGTGGCGCTGCAGACCTTCGAAGGCAAGGGATTTCACCTGGTCGACTCGGTCTACCGGGACCATCCCGATCTGGCCGGCACCAGCGTGACGGTCAGCAGTGACCAGTTCCTGGAGAAGAACCCGGACTTCGCCGCGACGTGGCAGCAATTGCACGCGTCGTCGGTCCGCTACGCGAAGGCGAACTGGGAGGAGTACCTCCAGTTCGAGCTCGGCAACTCAAAGGCACCCGAAGCCGCCGTCCGTGCCGCCGCCAACCCCGAGGGCTACTCTGAGGAGCCGTTCCCGGCCCGCGCCGTCGAATTGCTCACCGGCACCAAGGCATTCCTGGTCGAGCAGGGCAGCATCGAAGAAGACTTCGAACTCGACTCCTGGTTGCAGCGTCCAGCGACGGGAGCGAACTCGTGACCGGGCCCCGGTTCGGGGTGTGGGCCAATGTCTACGGCACGTGGGCCTCGGCACACCATCCCGACGACCCGGTCGACGCATCCTGGGAACGCAATCTCGCACTGGTTCGACGCGCGGAGGAACTGGGGTATCACAGCACCCAGTGAGGTGCGAGCGAAACGAACCCACCCCGGCCCTGAGGTGCGAGCCCTAACTACTGCTCCCTGAGGAGGCCGGAGCTTGCGGAGGCCGTCACGAAGGGTCCTGGTGAGATGCGGGTCGCACTCACGCAACCTGATTCGTGACCGACAGACTTCAACTCGACTCCCAGACTTCGATCGAAGTCTGGGAGTCGAGATGAGGTCTGTCGGTCGGGCGGGCCAATGGGTCTGTCCTCTTTCTGCTCCGGGAACAGCGCTGCCCTCACATCAGCGAACGGAGGCCCGGTTCGCTGTCTGACCGCGGGGGCGGGGCGGCGCGGAGGAATTCGTCGGTGGCCTGTCGGATGCTGCCCGAGATGGCATGTCCGACATGGCTACCGGAGTACCAGTGGACTTTCCCACCCCAGTGATTGTGTAGCTGCTGGGCGGCGGTCACGGAGGTCACCCGGTCGTTGAGCGCCGCGACCACCATGCGGCGTTCTGGTGTCGGAACCGGCTCCACGGACAGTGGGTTGATGACCGACGAGACCGCGCGAACCGGTTCGCTGCGCATCAACGACGCTAGATGGCGTCCCTTGGACCCGCCGCGCTCCATGTGATGAGCCAGGGTGGCATGCATCTCCAGCATCGGCACGACGGCTAGCACCGAGCTGATACGGGGGTCCATCGAGGCGACCATCGCGGCGATCGGTCCGCCGAGCGACGTCCCCGCGATAGCGATGTCGGCGGGTTCCTGACTCTCGATCCACGTGATGAGCGAGCGGATCTCGGCAATCGCCCGGATGGTGATGACAGTGTTGACCAATGGGTCGAACCCCGGATAGGCCACCTTCTCGACTCGCCGGGAACCGTGGGCGGGCAGGACGGGGAAGACCACGTCGTAACCGAGCTTGTTGTACAGGTTGGCCGCGCGGAACGCGTAGAGATCGTCGGCCCGACCCTGAGCCGCCCCATGGACCCAGATCAACCAGCGGCGACCGGCGCGTCGTCGTGACAGCACCCGCACCGAGGCGATCCCGTCGGCGTAGGGGTCGGCCGCGGCGATCGATTCCAGGAGCGGCACCGCCACCGAGTAGTCGATGTGATCGAACGAGGTGGTCCCGAAGGTCTTCCGGTTGCGGGAGACGATGCCGGGTGGGCCGGGGTCGAGGTGGACTCGCGACGGACCGAGGGCAGCCAGTTCATCTGCGACACCGACACATCGGTCGACGCAGTCTTCCACGAAGTCGATCGGCGGGATGTCCCGGATCACCGAGTTGACCGCGATGAACAGCTCGTCGACGGCGGTCTCCCCGACCATCCGCGGACCGCAGTCCGCCGGCGGGACGCCCGTCGCGGGATCCCCGCGGCCGGCCGCACGCGAACTGCCGATCGCACGGGGCAGCACTTTCGCGAACAACCCCAGTCGTGCTGCTCCCGACTCCCAGTCGATCAACTCGCCTCCTGCGCCATCGCGGTACTGTTCTCGTCCTCGTCGGCGGTCGTCCGTCCGAGCGCATCGGCGGCCTCTGCGACCGCGTCGGCCACCCGCCGCAAGAAGCCGGCCGGGTCGGGCATCGACTCCGGTGTCGCGATGAGGCCCATGCTGAGCCTGCCGGCGTAGCTGTAGGTGGTGAGGTTGACGTCGGCGGGTGCGATGGCCAGCGCGAACGAGATCCAGTCGACGACCTCGATGTCCCCGACCCACCGCGTGGTGCGCGGACCCGGCATGTTGGCGGTGGTGATGTTGTTCATCACCAGCGGTGCGCGATTCGCGGCCAGACCGCGGAAGGTCGGGCCGAGCCGTCCGGTGTAGGTGGCCAGCGCGTCGGTGAGATCGAAGCCGACCTCGCGCCGGCATCGAACAGTCGCCGCGCAGCTCTCACCGGTGGCCGCGATCCGCTCGATCGGGTCGGCCAGATCCGACCTGAGATAGGCCATCGCGGTGGCGATCTCGTTGCCGTGCACACGGGTGGAGGCCAGGTCCTTGCATACCCCGAAGATCGAGACCGACACTCCCGGCTCCTCGCCGCGGGCGATGAGTTCCGCCCGGATCGCACCGGCGATGACACCGTGCAGAGCCCCGTTCACGGTGGTTCCGGTGGCCAGCGCGAGTCGCTGGACGGCGGCGAGCGGGATGTCGCCGGACGCACACACGCGTTCGGCGCCGCTGCGGGCGTTGAAACTCGTCCGACGGACCGTCAGGGGTTTCGGGATGAGTTCGGCATCGCCGGCCCGGCGTTTCGCGACAACCGCACGCGCCAGTGCCGACGCTGCCGACGGCAGGCGACGAACCATACGCCAGGATTCCGAACGCGCTGCGCGCGTGAGCTCGTCGTCGTCGTGCTCGATGCGGGTCGCGCCGATCGGCGCCTGCTCGACCCGCTCATCCGGACCGGCGGTCGCGGCCATGAACGTGTTGAGTGCGGCGAGACCGTCGGCGACGGCGTGATGGACGCGGACGACGACCGCCTGCCGCCCACCGGCGAGACCGTGCACGAGGGTCAGTCCCCAGAGCGGCCGACTCCGATCGAGTTGCCGGACGGCGAGCTCGGACAGGATCGCGTCCAGCTCGGCACGTCCCCCCGGTGCGGCGGCGGAACGCTCGTCCAGGTGCCGGCGCACGTCGAAGTCGTTGTCGTGCACCCAGAAGGGGCGGGCGCCGTGTCCGCGAGCCCACGCAAGCCGCTGGGTCGCGCGCGGGAACATGCCGAGGTAGTCGGGCAGGACGTCGGCGATCTCGGTGAGATCGAGGGGCCGGCCACGACGGGAGGTGTCGAGCACCGCGACCTTCAGTGTGTGCATCGGGGTCGACGCCGATTCCATGTTCAGCATCAGCGCGTCGGGACCGGACATCCGTTCGGCGTCCAGAACTTCGGCGGAGCGGTCGATCTGCTTGACAGCGTGCATGATTCAGCTCACCTTTCGTTCGGTCGACGGGGCGGACGGGAGTTCGCGTTTGAGGATCTTGCCGGTGGCATTGCGCGGCAGTTCGTCGAGGAAGTGGACGTCGCGGGGGACCTTGAACCCGGCGAGCTGTTCTCGCACGTGCCGCTGGATGTCCTCTTCGCCGATCTGGGCCTCCGGTGCTCGCACCACATGGGCGACGAGACGCTGGCCGAACCTGTCGTCGTCGACCCCGGTCACCGCGACCTCGACCACCTCGTCGAGAGCCCCGATGACCAACTCGACCTCGAGGGGATACACGTTCTCCCCGCCGGAGACGATCATCTCGTCGTCGCGGCCGACGACGAACAGCAGCCCGTTCTCGTCGAAGCGGCCGACATCGCCCGACACCATGTGTCCGTCGCTGAATGCCTTGGTGTCCGAGCTGGTGTAACCGTCGAACCCGGAGTTGTTCGCGACCACGATGCGCCCGACCTCGCCGACGGGGACCTCGCGGTCGTCGTCGTCGAGGATGCGAACACTCGTACCGGCGAGCGGCCGCCCGGCGGTCTCCGGCGCGGTGCGCAGATCGGTTGGGGTGGCGGTGGTGATGAGACCCGCCTCGGTGGCGTTGTAGCTGTTGTAGACCACGTCGCCGTACCGGTCCAGGAATGCGACGAGAGCGTCGGAGCGCATCCGCGATCCGCTCGCGGTGGCGAAGCGCAGTGTCGGCATCGGGTGGTCGTCGAGGACGTCGTCGGGGAGGTCCGTGATGCGTTCGAGCATCACCGGAACCACGGCGAGGCCGGTGGCCCCGTGGTCGCGGACCATGTCGAGCGTCGCCACGGGATCGAAGCGACGGCGCATGATCATCGTGCACGTCATCGTCGCCGCGATGGCCACCTGCCCGAAACCCCATGCGTGGAAGACCGGGGCCGCGATGACGATGGACTCGCCTGCGCGCCAGGGAATCCGGTCCAGCATCGCGGCGAGGGACGCCACGTCGGTGCTTCCGCCTCGGCGCGCACCCTTCGGCGTTCCGGTGGTTCCCGAGGTCAGCAACACGATCCGGCCGGCACGTTCGGGCCGCGCGGGTCGCGCGCCGCGATTCGCGTCGATCAGTCCGTTGACGGTGACACCCCGCGTTGACTGGTACTCCGTCCATGCCCGGACGCGCCGGAGATCCGGAAGTCGTTGCGTCGCAGCCTCGACGACGGTGTCGAACTCGTCGTCGGCGATGAGCACGTCTGCCTGTTCACGTTCGAGAACGTCGGCGAGCTGGGGTCCGGCGAACCCGGTGTTGAGGAGTACCGCGTCGGCACCGAGCCGGGACGTCGCGGCGAGCGCCTCGATGAGATCGCGGTGGTTGCGGCAGAGGATGGCGACGGTGCCGACCGCCGTGCCGGGAAGATCGCGCAGACCGACGGCGAGCGCGTCACAGCGGGCATCGAGCTCGCGCCAGGTGAGTTGTCCTGCCTCGTCGATGAGGGCGAGTCCGTCGGGATCGCGCGCCGCGGCGAGGCCGATCCCGCTCACCGGCGAGGCGCCGCCGTGCCGACGGAGGTTGAGCCCCATGCGGACATAGCGATCGACCCGAAGCGAACCGAGAAAGCCGCTGCGGACGAGGGTGCGAACGAGCCACATCTGTGTGGTGACGCGATCGCGGAGTTGCGAGATCATCGTCGTCTCCTGGTGATCAGCCGATGACCGGGAATCGGCGCTTGCGGGCGAGGTCGTCCAGTGCGTGCTGCATGCGTTTGCGGACCATCTGATCCACCTCGTCGTGTTCGGGGTTGTTGCCGAACTCGGCGGTGATGTCGATCGGGTCGAGGACCTCGGTGACCAGCTTCGACGGCAACGGGATGTTCGGCGGGAGGTGCGCGGTCAGACCGAACGGGAAGCCGAGCGCGAACGGAGCGGTGTCGGTGCGAATCAGCTTGTCGAGCCGCAGTATCCGGGCCAGCGTGTCACCGCGGTTGAGGAACAACTGCGTCTCCTGGCCCCCGATGGTGACGATCGGGACGATCGGGACGCCCGCCTCGAGTGCGGTGCGGATGTACCCGGTCCGACCGTGGAAGTCGATCGTCGCGCTCTGACTGCTCGGCCGCAACGCCTCCCACTCCCCGCCGGGGAACACGATGGTGGCCGCGCCGGACCGCAGGGCCGCGACCGCGTTCTTCGGGTGAGCCGGCAGGAACCCGACCTTCCCGAAGATCTGCTTGCCCGATCCGGTGAAGATGAGGTCGTGGGCCAGCGTGTACAACGGCCGGTCCGCCCCGAACTCGTCGGCGAAGGCCACGCTGATCACCGGGACGTCGAAGGCCATCAGACCGCCCGAGTGGTTGGACACGAGGAGGGCACCGCCGTCGGGCACCTTGTCCATGCCCCGGACCTCGGAGCGGAAGTAGGTCTTGGCCACGAGCTTGAGCACGGGCAGCACCCGCTTCACCCAGGTCTCGTCGCGTGCGGTGAGGTCGAAGGTCTCGGCGCTCATCGGTCCATCTCCTGTGGGATCGATTTCGCGGTTCACGCGGATCACCGCTGGATCGGTCGGAGCCAGATGTCCGACCGGGGTCGATGTCCTCCGAACCGCAAAATGAGAACACGTTCTAGTGGTTAAATTAGAACACGTTCTACTTTGCGTCGCCACACTTCGTTACCTATGCCACAACTGACTGATCGGTAGCCTTATGGACTTCATCCTGGAGGACATCTCCGAAGCGGAGGTCGCGCGTCGCCGCGCGGTCTACACCCCTCTCACCGACACCGTCCGGGACCTCGTCGACGCGGTGATCCGCACCGAGGTCGCCGAGGAGGACCTCGACGAAGCGCGCCGACGGATCGCCGACGTGGTGGCCGATTTGCGGAGAAGCCAGATGGACGGGGCCTTCGGGGTGCGACACACCCGCGAGAACACCGGGATGGCCTGGGGAAATGCGGTCATCGGCGTGCGCAATGCGCTCGCGCCACCGCTCGACGTGGTGCATGTCGCCGACGGGGTCCGCAGTGAGTTCACGCTGGGAGCGGCCTACGAGGGGCCGCCCGGTCAGGTGCACGGCGGGGTGTGCGCGATGGTCCTCGATCACGTCCTCGGCAACGCGGCCAGTGTCGAGGGGCCGTGCTACACCGGCACCCTCACCGTCCGGTACGGGCGACCGACGCCCCTGGGCGCACTGGTCGCGCAGGCGTCGGTGACCGAGCACAGCGGACGCAAACGCATCGTCCGCGGCACGATCTCCGACGCCGACGGGGTGACCTGCGAGGCCGAAGGGGTGTTCATCGTGCCCCGCTCCGCGGTCGACGTCCCGTCGGTGCGCTGGTCGGCGGGCTGATGCGAGCCGCGGTGACCGCCCCCGGAGAGTCCGGCCCAGGAGAGTCCGGCGCCGGCGGATTCGTCGTCGAGTACCGTCCGGACCCGACGCCTGGACCCGGCGAACTCGTTCTGCGGGTCGCGGCGAACGGGATCTGCGGTTCCGACCTGTCGACCGCGCCGCTGCTCCCGGCCGGCACGATCATGGGCCACGAGTTCGCCGGCGAGGTCGTCGGCATCGGGCCCGCGGACCCGGACGTCCCCCACGCCTTCCGGGTCGGCGACGCCGTGGCCGCCATGCCGGTCATCGGGTGCCATCGGTGCCGCGCCTGTCTCACCGGTGACGTCGCCCGCTGCCCGTCTGCGCGCACCCTCGGACTCGGCGTCCTGCCCGGCGGACTCGCCGAGTTCGCGGTGGTCGGCGCCGCCGAGAGTGTCCTGCTCCACGACATCGACCCGGTCGACGGCGCGCTGGTCGAGCCGCTGGCGGTGGGTCTGCACGCCGTCACCCGCGCGTCCGTCCGGCCCGGCGACCGGGTGCTGGTCCTCGGCGCCGGTCCCGTCGGCCTCGCGGCGTTGCACTGGCTCTCCCGCGGCGTGGCCACCGAACTCGTGTGTTCGGACCCGTCGCCGGGCAGGCGCGCGGCCGCACTCGATGTCGGCGCGTCCGCGGTGTGCGCTCCGGACGAACTCCCCGCCCAGGTCGAATCGGGCTTCGACGTGGTCGTCGAGTGCGTGGGCAAGCCGGGGATGATCGCGTCCGTCCTCGACGCGGTCGCGACCCACGGCACAGTGGTCATCGCGGGCGTCTGCTTGAGCCCGGACACGTTCATGCCGGTGGCCGGAGTCGTCAAGGAGATCACCATGCACTTCGTCTCCTACTACACCAAGCGCGAGTTCGACACCGCCGCAGCGGAGTTGAGCAAGGGCGCGATCGGGTCGTCGACGCTGGTCAGCGGGATCGTGGGGCTCGACGAGACCGATCGCGTCGTCCGCGAGCTCTCGGCGCCCAACGACCACCGCAAGGTGCTGATCGCGCCCGGGGTGTCCACGGTCGGCTGATCGGCACTCGCGGCCGCCCGCGCAACCGGCGTACGGTCACTCGGGTGAACAGTGCCGTCCCCGAAGCCCCCGAGCCGTTCAGCACCGACGAGGCGCGGCAGGTGCGCGCGATCTCCGCCGAGCTGGGCCTGCCGGGCATCGTCGACGTCCACACCCACTTCATGCCGCGACCGGTGATGGACAAGGTGTGGGCCTATTTCGATTCCGTCGGGCCGTTGGTCGGACGGGAGTGGCCGATCACCTACCGCGCCGACGAGGACGTCCGCGTCGCCACCCTGCGCGACTTCGGGGTGCGGGCCTACTCGTCCCTGGTGTATCCACACAAACCGAACATGGCCGAGTGGCTGAACGGCTGGGCGCACGACTTCGCCGCCAGCCATGACGACTGCCTGCACACGGCGACGTTCTATCCCGAGGAGTCCGCCCACACCTACGTCTCCCGCGCCATCCAGGCCGGCACGCAGGTCTTCAAATGCCACATCCAGGTCGGCGACTTCGCCCCGACGGATTCGCTGCTCGACGGGGTGTGGTCGCAGATCGCCGACTCCCAGGTCCCGGTCATCATCCACTGCGGTTCCGGGCCCGCCCCGGGGACGTACACCGGACCCGACCCCATCCGCGAACTGCTGCACCGGTTTCCGTCGTTGCCACTGATCGTCGCGCACATGGGGATGCCCGAGTACACCGCGTTCCTCGACCTCGCGTTGGAGTACCCCAACGTGCGCCTGGACACCACGATGGCGTTCACCGACTTCGCCGAAGAGGACGCCCCGTTCCCGTCGGACTACCTGCCGCGACTGGCCGACGCCGGCGACAAGATCCTGTTCGGCAGCGACTTCCCGAACATCCCCTACGGCTACACCCACGCCCTCGAGGCGATCATCCGCCTCGACCTCGGGGACGAGTGGCTCCGAGACGTGTTCTACCGCAACGGCTCCAGACTCTTCGGGATCGGCTGACCGGGGCGGGCGCCTACAGCACCTGGGACAGGAAGGCCCGCAGCCGATCCGACGTCGCGTCGTCGAAGACCTGTTCCGGACGCCCGGTCTCCACGACTGCGCCGTGATCCATGAACAGCACGTTGTCGGAGACGTTGCGCGCGAAGCCCATCTCGTGGGTGACGACCACCATGGTCATCCCCTCGCTGGCGAGGTCGGCCATGAGCGCGAGGATGCCCTTCACCAGTTCCGGGTCGAGCGCGGAGGTCGCCTCGTCGAAGAACATGACCTCAGGGGTCATGGCGAGCGCACGGGCGATGGCCACCCGCTGCTGCTGGCCGCCGGAGAGGCGTGCCGGGCGCACATCGGCCTTGTTGGTCAGCCCGACGATCTCGAGCTGACGGAGCGCGACCTCGCGGGCCTCGTCCTTGCTCAGCCCCTTCAGCTTGCGCGGTCCGAGCGCGACGTTGTCGACGACGCTCTTGTGCGGGAACAGGTTGAAGTGCTGGAACACCATGCCGATCCGGCGTCGGAGTTCGTCCGGGTTGTCCGTCAGGACCGACCGGCCGTCGAGCAGGATGTCGCCCTGGTCGGGTTCGTGCAGCCGGTTCAGCACGCGCAGGAGAGTCGACTTGCCCGAGCCCGACGGTCCGATGACCGTCGTCGTGGTGCCGGCGTCGACCTGGATGTCGACGCCCCGCAACACGTGGTGCTTGCCGAAGGACAGGTGCAGGTCGGTGCCGGTGAGCGAGACGGCCGTCCGGGTGGCGGTCGCACTCGGCGTCCGGGAGCCCGGCGTCTGGGAGCCCTCGGTGTCGGTCTCGGACTTGTTGAGATCAGGCATGGACCTATCCCTTCTCGACGACGGTCGGGGGCAGCGGGTCGTCCTGGACGTCGGTGGGACGTCCGGTGCGCAGGCGCCGGTCGATGTAGTTGACCAGGTGTGTCAGCGGGATCGTGAGGATCAGATACATGATTCCCGCGGCGACGAGGGGCGAGAGGTTGCCCGTCTGCGCGTTCAGGTCGCGGCCGACCGCGAACAATTCCCGCTGGCTGGCCAGCAACCCGAGGAAGTACACCAGCGAGCTGTCCTTGATCAGGCTGATGAACTGGTTCATCAGCGCCGGGAGCACCCGCCGCACGCCCTGCGGCACCACCACCAGACGCATCGACTGCCGATAGCTGAACCCGATGGCCCGCGAGGCCTCGAGTTGCCCGTCGTCGACGCTCTGGATTCCGGACCGGAAGATCTCGCCGATGTAGGCCGCGGCGAGCAGGGCCAGGGCGACCGCCCCGAGCCAGTACGGGTTGTTGCCGGTGATGCCCTTGACCACCGGGCCCACACCGAGTCCGACGATCAGGATGACTACGACGGCGGGCAGTCCGCGGAAGATATCGGTGTAGACGCGCGCCGGCCAGCGCAGCCACCGTGAGCGGGAGATGCCGCAGAGCGCCAGGATCATGCCCAGGATGGTGCCGAGCACCCCGGACACCACGGACAGGATCAAGGTGTTCACGAGCCCGGTCTTGATCAGCTCCGGGAACGACTTCTTGTAGAGATCCCAGTTGAAGAAGGTGTCGCCGAGCTGTTCCAGGGTGCTCTTGGGCGCGGTCTCCTCGGCCGGGCCCGCCTTCTCCGCGTTCTCGGCGGCGATGGCGGCGATGTCGGGGAGTTCGGGCGCGGGCGCGGCCTTGCTGCCCGGCTTCCACCCCTCGGGTAGCTCGCGCGGCACCCAGTCGACGTAGAGGTCGGCATACGTGCCGTCGGCGATGATGGCGTCGAGTCCGGAGTTCAGGGCCTCGGTGAGCCGCGGCTTGTTCTTGCCGACGGCCCACGCGACGAAGTTGTTGACGCTGAAGGTGTTCTCGACGATCGCGGTGCCGTCGCCCTCTCGGACCGCACCCTCCGCCTGCTGCGACGGTGCGACCCAGGCGTCGACCTGACCGCTCCGGAGGTTGGCGTAGGCGGTGGCGTAGTCCGGGAACTTCACCGGGTCGAGGCCCAGGGTGTTGACGACGTAGTCGTCCTGGACGGTGCCCTGGACCACGGCGATGCGCGTCGAGTCGGAGAGGTCGCCGAAGCCCTTGATCGCCCCGTCGGTCGGCGCCACGAGTGAGAAGTAGCCGAAGTCGTAGCCGTTGGTGAAGTCGACGGTCTTGCGCCGGTCGTCGGTGGTGGTGATCGACGACGACCCGACGTCGAAGCGGTTGTTGGCCACCTGGGACAGCAGGCCGGCGAACTCGGTGCCGTTGAACTCGATCTGCAGGCCCAGCTTCGCGGCGACGGCCTTGAGGAGTTCGTTGTCGAAGCCGGTGAAGTCGCCCGCGCCGTTGACGCAGATGCTCGGTCCGGCGTCCGACAGCGTGCCGACGGAGATCTTGCCAGGCGACAGCAACTCGAGACGACTCACGTCGATCTGGTCGAGCGGCGTGGTGGACTCGGTGGTGTAGCGGTCCTCACCGCCCTGATCGGCTGCGGCGAGGTTGACCGGCGCGGCCGAGGCCGACGCGAGTCCAGCGGGCGCACAGCTGTCGGCGGGAGCCGCCTGGGCTCGTGGCGCAGGTCCGCCGAGGATGGTCAGCAGGCCGACGATGGCGACCGTCAGTGCCAGCGCGACGACGCGCACGGCGCGCGGCGCGGCCCCTCGGGCGCGATGGGATCGGTGGTTGGACACCATGTCGACACTATCCCCACGCGCAGGAGGTGTCCCAAATTTTTGCTCGCCGGTGGGTTTAACCCGGTTGAGCTGGGGATCGTCGTCGTCACGGGGCGCCTGCGAGGCGCGCTGCGGAGGCCACCGTCGGCCTGGCCATCTCACGCCGATCATCGGGGACTCTTGCGTGGGGTCGACGCCGATACTTCTCTATCGGAATTTGCGAATTGCTTGTCGGAAAATGATTCGCGTGTTACCAATGATACAGGGATTCGGGATTTGTAACATCATTTCTTCACCGCGCCAGAAATCAACCCCCTCTTGATCATCTGGCACCCATCCCGCTATCCCACAGGCCGTCGACGTGCGTCCTTGTTGCGGCCTGCGTCCACTGTCGAATTCGAAATGAAAGCGGGAAAATCATGCTGTCTGCAATCTTCTACGCAATCGAGGCTTTCGACAATCTGTTGTGGGACTTCGCGGAAACGATCGTCACCGGCAGCGACGAAGCCGCCGGTTCGTAGGCTCACCACCTCAGGACGAGTTCAGCAGTAGGTATCGCCTGGCGATACCTACTGCTGAATCTGCGTTCGGGACCATTCACACGCCGGCGCCAGACCAACCGGGGTACGACGGGCCGGGCGCCGTCAGGTCACCCATGTCGCCACAGATACCGACGTCGGGCTTCGGTTCGCCCGGCACGTTCGGTGCCCAGGTGTCCTTGTATTCGGATACCCACCAGTCCCCAAACACGTCGTATCCCGGAAACAACCGATCGCCTCGGCGTTCCTCTGGAGGCGATTCACCTCTGGTGTGGACAGTTAACCTGACAACCGAGATGCCGCGATCGATCCGGTCGGGACGATTGCTGGCATCAAAAAACGGCGGGAATTCACTCTCGTCATTCTTGGCCTGACCGGTCGAACATACGATCGCGATGACGGTGTCGTCGGCAACCCGGCGTACGTCCGCAATCTTGTTCATGTGGTCCGACGTGTTGTAGAACTCGGCTCCCCACGCCGGCTCCCATGAGTCCCTAGTCGGGACAGCTCGCTTGACGCCTGGGAACTCGTCCTCCACGTCCCAGTCAAAAATCGCCAACGCGTGCGCCTCTATCACGGCGCGGATGAATGTGCCGGCAGGTGCTGACAGTTCCACGCGACTGTCGTCACGCCACCGGGATCGCCACTGTAACCCCTGTAGAGCACGGGCCTCCGATGGTGATGCCGACTGGACCGCATCGGTGGAGCCTGCAGTCGAACTCGGAGCGGATGAACCACTTACAGCACATCCGGTCGATAGGCATATGACGGAAAGGAGAACGCTAACCGGGCGGACGAGACGCAATATCTCCCGCACCTTCGTCGTCGCCGATCGTTGGGTCCTCCCGAACGTCCCGATAGTCTTCGGTGTACTCGGCTCGAATCTGTCTTGCACCGACGCTCTCTGCATATCTGTCGAAGTCCTCCTGGTATCTACCAGCGACTTTGGTGTCCAACGAGCCGTCCGCCTTCACGAACGTCAACTCCGAACCGTCCTTTGCAATCCAGACCTTTCCCCACAGGTCTGGGCGGTTTTCTACGAATCCGGACGTCACCTGGACACCCCGATCGTGTCCCGCAGTCAACTTGTCCAACCGTGTTTCCATGTCACGAATCTCGGTCCGCCAGGTGTTTTCGTCCTGCTGTGGGTCTGCGGTCGGGAGACTGATCTCTTCGGCTTTCACGAGTGGCACCGTGAGTCCAGCGACCTCGGATAGACCCGGGATCCACAATCCGCCCGCCCCCACCAGCGCACCCGTGGAGTCGATCAGGAACGTGTCCTCATTCCATTTGCGGAACCGTTCCCACTCGTCGTTGTCCGCTAGCGTCTCCAAGGCGTTGCTCAACCCACCGCTCATCGAAGAATGAATCTTGCCCGCGGCAGTGGCGAGTTCGGTATTGTCCGGGTCGCTTCCGAACTCGTGCGCAAGGTAGTTCTCCCACTGGACGGCCGCGGTGAGGGCGATTCGGCCGGCTCCGGGATCGGTGGAGAGAACTCCGATCAATTTGGAGAACTCGACTGTGTCTGCGAGCGGCCCGGCCGTGTGATTGGTCAGAACCTCGCTGGGTGCGTCCGCAAAGTTTCCGAAGTACGGAGCGAGGTTCGCAGCCAACACTTGTGAGACGTAGGGGTTTCGCTCGCCAAAGGTTTCATATTGGTTGGTTCCAGTGTGATCTCTGTTGACATAGAGCGCATCGAGTGCCTTTTCGTTATCGACGAGCACACGCGCCAGCGTGTCCGCCGACTTACCTCCGAGTTCACCCTCGTAGCCAGGCGCCGCGGCCGCTTCACCGATCCAATCGAACAGGTCCCTCGGTCCGCGTTGGTCATCGGGGCTGCACAGCTTCGGATCGCCTTCCGACCAGTTCTCGGTGAGGATGTTCAGCACGTGCGCATCTGCGTCGTACCGGTGCCCTTCGGCGACCGTGACGCCCATCCGCTCGCCTGTGAGGAAGTCTGTCACCGCTTGGTGGTCGTGACTCGCGGTGCTGAGCATCGAACTGGCGACCTGGCGGACCTCGTCGAAACTCTGATTCTCGTCATAGAAACCGAACGGCGTGTCCTCGTCGTGCGGGAGCGCTCCGACGATTTCCGATGCCTGTTTCAGCATTCCCCGATCGACATCGGTTCCAAGTTGCAGGGTGCGGTCGGTTCGGTCACTGAGAATCGTGTTGAGCGCCTTGAAATCGTCGAGACGATTCACGCCCGTCAGGGAGAGCAGCCGGCCGCCAGGCTGACTGATTACCTCGTGCTTGATCTGGTTCTCTCGAAGCAGTGACACAACACTGTCGGGCAGGCGGTCGAGTCCACCCGCCGACCCCGCCTTTGTTCGCACGTTTGGCGACGACATCACCCTGAGCGCGTTGCCGAGGACACCTGGCGCTTGTTCGTGGACCCGCAGCAACTCGTTCATGTTGGCCGAGTCGACCTCGCTCATGAACGTTCGTAGGTAGTCGTACTGCCCCTGCGAAATCTCCGTCGGCTGACCTTGTCGAAGCGATTCAAGTTGTTCCGGGGAGAAGTGCGTCGCATGGTTCAGACGCGCGAGACCAGCAGGTGAGATGTTCCCTTCTCGTAAGGCTCTCACGTCGAGCTCAGCTTGGCGTGAACTCAAACCAGCGGTGACCGGCGCCATCGCACAAATGAGTTCTTCCGCCTGCACTATCGCGCGTTTCGTGTCGACGTCGGCATCGTGCAATTCGCGTGCGAGTCGTTGGAGTCGGACCGTCTCGTTCGTCGCCTCGTTCCCCCGTAGCGCACGATCATTCGCAATTCGTGTCAAAGCGACACTGTCACCCTCGTTGCGCCGCTCCTCTGCCTCATAGTCACGGAGATCGCGGACCGTCCAGTCGTTGTCGACCGAGAACCGGTCCCCTTCCAAATTGGTGGCCGTGGTGTTGAGCGTCTCGACCATAGGCGTCATCCTGCTCGCACCCGACTTGAAGGCCTCGGCAAGTTCGTCGACGGCGGCGGCGACACGAGTCATCTGAGTCTTCTCATGGTCGGCTCGGGTCACGGCAGCGTCGAACGAAGCGCCCTTCCAATCGAGGCCGGCTACCTTCGCATAGAGCTCTCCGGCCCTCCGCTCGATTGCGGTCGAGACCGGGCTCAATGAGGAGGCCGCGTGGCCGAGCACTTCCGGATGTGCGTTGGCCACAATGCTACGAGTCTTTGCACTCATCACTCAGGTCGCTGGTTGAGATTGCCCAGGGATTGAAGCAATCTCCCAGCAACGTCGTCCACGTTCACCAAGACCGACGCCGCCGAGTCCAAGGCGTCTCCGAACTGTTCGTGACGGCCCGCGATCGTCGTCAGCGCCTGTTTGACGGATGCGCCGACGCTGTCTGCCACTGCAGCAACCTCGAAACCGGGCACCGCCATCGCGATCGCGCCGAACGTCGGCGATTCGATCGCACGAATCGATATTCCATTGCTCGCCATGTGACTAGCCGCATCCGTCAAGCTGCTCGGAGTGACCTCAACGGGTTTTGGTGTCATCGAATCCCCCAACCACTCACCGTGCCCCTCCCGCAGAGGCACAGGCATTCACGTGGGGTGATACTAACCGCACGCGAGCCCGTGGTCGGGTGTCAGTCCACAGCGCACCAACTCAGGACGAGTTCAGCAGTAGGTATCGCCTGGCGATACCTACTGCTGAACCTGTGTGTGGGACTCCTCAGCCCCGAGCGGCGATCCGCGCCTGCACCTCGGGGCGCCGGAGCGGGGGCACCGTCTTCGGCGGCTGACGACGCTCGGGCAGGACGTCGAGCAGCGTGCGGGTAGCCGCGGTGACGGCGACCACCGCGGCCTCGAAGGCCTCCGCATTCGCCGGCGACGGATGCCGCACGCCGCTCACCTTGCGCACGTACTGCCTTGCGGCCGCCTCGATCTCGTCCTCGGTGGCCGGCGGTTCGAGCCCGCGGAGTTCGGTGATGTTGCGGCACATGGCAGATCCCTTCGATGACGGATGCGCTGGGCGGAAGGCGATGCGACGTCGCAAACCGGGCCGACCCGCCGAGGGCCTACTCGCCGATCTTGACGACCGCTTTCCCCAGAATCCGCCCTTCGGCGAGATCGGTCAACGCTTCCGGCAGCTGATCGAGCGTGTAGGTGACGTTGACCTGAGGTTCCATCCCGTCGGCGATCATCTCTGTCAGCTCTTCATGCAGCTTCGCGGGCAGATTCAGTTCCGGATGGGTGCGCACGTACTCGCCCCACGCGGCCCCGACGACGGCGATGTTGCGGAACAGGACTCGATTGAGTTTGACGGTCGGGATGCCACCGGCCGCGAAGCCCACCACGACGTAGCGGCCATCGGGGGCGACCTGACGGAGCGCCTCGTCGAACACCTCGCCGCCCGACGGGTCGATCATCACGTCGACGCCCTTGGGGACGATCTCCTTGAGCTTGGTACCCCAGCCCTCCTCGAGCTGGACGATCTCGTCGGCCCCGGCGCTGCGCAGCAGGTCCTCGGCACCCTTCCGGTGGACGATGGCGATGACCTTCGCGCCCATCGCCTTGGCGACCATGATCGACGCGGTCCCGACGCCGCCGGCGGCGCCGAGCACGCCGACCACCTCACCGGGCTGGGTGTGCGCGCGGGTCTTCAGCGCGAACAAGGCGGTCTGGTAGTTGATGCCCATGGCCGAGCCCTGCTCGAAGGTCAGGCCTTCGGGAAGCGGCAGGAGCTGTTCGGGCGCGGCCGCGACCTGTTCGGCGAATCCGCCGACGATCGACGCCACGAGCACCTTGTCCCCGACCTTCACCGACGCCCCGTCGGGAGCCGAGCGCACCACGCCGGCGACCTCGGTGCCCGGCGTGAACGGCGTCGGCACGCGCAGCTGGTACTTGCCCTGACTCATCAGCACGTCGGGGAAGCACACGCCGCACGACTTCACGTCGACGACGACCTGGCCGTCGGCCGGGGTGGGATCGGGAACGTCCTGCAACTCGAGTCCGGACGGGCCTGTCTCTGCGGTGAGTACCTGAGCTTTCATACGGCTCACCCTACGCGGCGACCGTCACACACCCGATAGGATCTGATGCCATGTCACAACCTGCGGCACAGTCGCCGAACGCACCCTCCCCCGACCGCCTCCGCGTCGCGGACGAGGCACCCGGATTCATGCCGCTCGACGAGGCCCAGACGCTCTTCGAGATCGCCGGAGAATATCTGTCCCAACCTGATTCGACGAAGGTCGGCGTGGAGATCGGTACCTACTGCGGGAAATCTACCGTCTTCCTGGGATCGGCCGGCGAAGCGAACGACGCCGTCATCGTGACCGTCGACCATCACCGCGGTTCCGAGGAACACCAGCCCGGTTGGGAGTACCACGACGAATCCCTCGTCGACGCACACACCGGGACGCTCGACACCTCGGCACGCTTCCGCCGCACCATGTTCGACGCCAGGCTCGACAACACCGTCGTCGGGTTGCTCGCCCCGTCGGCCGTCGCCGCTAAGGTCTGGGGCCGACCGGCGGATTTCGTCTTCATCGACGGCGGCCACAGCATGGAGGCGGCGCAGACCGACCTCGACGGCTGGGCGCCGTGGGTGCGCATCGGCGGGGCCCTGCTCATCCACGACGTCTTCCCCGACCCCGCCGACGGCGGCCGCCCGCCGTACGAGATCTACTGCCAGGCACTGGAAACCGGACAGTTCACCGAGGTGCGGGCGGAGGGATCGCTGCGTGTCCTCCGCCGCGACTCGGGCGAGGTGGGCGCGCCGCTACCGCGGAAGTCCTGATCTCTCAGGGTTCGCGGCCTCGGTCGCCGGATCCTTCGTGACGCGCCCTCCGCAAGCTCCGGGCACTCCTCAGGGAGCGGTGGTGGGCCGCGCCCTCCGCAAGCTCCGGGCACTCCTCAGGGAGCAGAGCTGGCGGGGTCGCGGGCACTAAGCCTCACCGGCCAGCGCCCGCACCTTGCCGAGCACGTCGGGATAGCGCTTCAGGTGCGCACCGCCGTTGACGTCGAAGGCGGCACCGGTGATCCAGCGCGCCTTGTCGGAGGCGAGAAAGGCTACGGTGTCGGCGATCTCGGCGGGTTCTCCGCTCCGGCCCAGTGGGGTGTTGTCGAGGTAGTCCTCGGTGAGGCCCGGTACGAAGCCGATGCCCTCGGTCAGCGGGGTCATCACAAGCCCCGGCGACACCGCGTTGACCCGCACCCGACGGTCGGCGAGTTCGAGTGCGGCCACCTCGACGAGCATCAGCACACCGGCTTTCGACGCGCAGTACGCCCCCATCCCGGCGCCCGGCTGGCGGCCGTTGAGTGAGGCGATGCAGGTGATCGATCCGCCGTCGGCGATCCGGCGACCGGCGTGTTTGATCACGAGGAACGTTCCGGTCAGACAGATGTCGACGGTGTTGCGCCAGGCGTCGAGTTCGAGTTCGGTGAGCGCACCCGGATTCGACAACCCGGCACAGTTCACCACCGTGTCGAAGTCGCCGATGCCGGCGAAAGTCGCTGCGACCGAGTCCTCGTCGGTCACGTCCATGTGCACCGCCCGCGCCCCGTCGCGCGTCGCCGCCACCTGCTCGGCACGTTCCACGTCGCGGTCGGCCACCACCACCTGCATCCCCTCGCCGACGAACGCGTCGACGGTGGCCAGTCCGATCCCCGAGGCACCCCCGATCACGACCGCCCGGTTCATCGCGTAGCCGCTTCCACAACGTCGGCGTTCGATGCCAGATGACGGCGCAGGAAACCGATCTCGTGCGTGACGCAGGGCTCGAAGAAGTCGTTGCCCGCGAAGATGTCGAAATGGTCGCACGGGTAGTGGCGCACTTCGGCGTGAGCTTTGAACGCGGTCTTCGACGCCGCGTACGGCGGTGCGGCGGAATCGAAGTCGGCGATCTGGAACAGCACCGGGGCATCGACGCGCGCGGCGTGCTTGTCGACTCGGAACGAGCCGATCTCGAGACCGACCGAGGCGTCGACCTCGTTGCGCCACGACGGCCCCGCGATCGCGCGGTAGCTCTCCAGAAACCCTGGTGCGGTCAGCGCGGCGCCCACGTCGCCGGGTTCGCCGACGACCCGCAACATCTTCGGACCCCGGCCCAGCCGTCGACCCACCGAACTGGCCACTGCCGTGGCGGTCGAGCGGGCGATCGCCGCCCCGCCGACCTGGGCGTAGGCGACGCGACCGGCGGCGAGCCCATTGACCAGTGGCACCACCGCGATCACCGCGGCCACGTCGGTCCGGTCGGCCGCCACGGTCAGCGCATGCCCGCCGGATTGCGACACTCCCCAGAGGATGATCCGTTCCGGGTCCACTCCCGGCTGTTTCTTGGCGGCGCCGATCGCGGCGCGGTAGTCGTCGGCCTGCCGTTCCAGCGAAATCGACTGTCGCGGTTCGCCACCGGACAGCCCGAAGCCGCGGTAGTCGAACGCGAACACGGCCAACCCCGCGTCGGCGAACCGTTGCGCATAGGGCGCCAGACCCGAGTCCTTGGTCCCCGCGAAACCGTGCGCCATCACGACGACGGGGCGCTTGCCGTCGATCTCGAACGGCGAAGACTCCGCGCCCGGAAAGAACCAGGCGTCGCAGTCGGCGTCGGACGATCGGAAGCGTACGGTGGTCGCACCATTTGAAATGGTCATGCGGATGCTCCCTTCGAGACCAGATCGTCGGCCACCCCGGCCCACGTCGGCGGCCCCTGCTGGTGGGCCCGCCGGATCCCCGCCGGAATCTCCTTGGTCCGCATGTTGTGTTCGTAGAGATAGTGATCGAGTTGCTGCGTGTGCCGCGGGCGGTCGAGCATGTGTCCGGTGTAGTACTGCATGTCCGCCTCGATCGTCTGCCGCATCTCCGGTACCGACGGGAGCCGGTAGTGACCCGTGGCGTAGGCCCCGATCAGCCGCGCCTGGCATTCCACGAAGGGAAACAGCGTCGGAACCGCCTGCGCGAAACCGGCGAAGACGAGGTCGTCGATTCCCGGGTAGAACATGCGCTTGTAGAGGTCGATCCGATTGTCGGGCGCACTGATGAAGTTCGGGTCGAAGAACGGGAACGTGATGTTGTAACCCGTTGCGTAGATGATGATGTCGAAGTCGTCGGCGGTCCCGTCGTCGAAGTGGACCGTGGACCCGTCGAACCGGCTGATGTTGGGCTTGGGGGTCACGTCGCCCGAGCCCAGTCGCAGTGGCAGTTCCACCGACTGCGTCGGATGTGCCTCAAAGAACTTGTGATTCGGTGTCGGCAGACCGTAATCCTCCGGCCGGCCGGCGGTCACGGGTTGCATGACCTGGACGAACTTGCGCTGCCACGACGTCGGCAGATACGGCGTCGACCGGTAGTACTTGTCGGCGGGCTTGCCCCCGAAGTATTTCGGCACGATCCACGCTCCCGACCGCGTGGAGAGGGTCAGCTTGTTGTCCAGCGCCTTCGACGACAGTTCGACGGCGATGTCGGCGGCACTGTTACCCAGGCCGACGACGAGGATGCGCTTACCCGTGAAATCGTGCGGGGTACGCGGATCGATGTAGTGGTGGGCGTGCATCTCGATTCCGTCGAACTCGCCCGGGAAATCGGGCCAGCGCGGATCCCAGTGATGGCCGTTCGCCACCACCAGCAGGTCGAACCGCCTGCGCTCACCGCCCTGGGTCTCCAGTTCCCAGCCGCCCCCGTCCAGTCGGGTCGCATGCTCGATTCCGTTGGTGAACTCGATCGAGGAGTAGAGGTCGAAGGCCTCGGCGTAGGAGTCCAGGTAGGCCTTGACCTGGGTGTGGTGCGGGAAGTCGGGATACTCGTCGGGCATCGGGAAGTCGCGGAACGACAACTGGTGTTTCGAGGTGTCGATGTGCAGCGACCGGTAGGCACTGCTGTGACCGTTCGGGTTGCCGAAGGCCCAGTTGCCCCCGACCCGGTCCGAACTCTCGAAGCAGGTGTACGGCACGCCGTAGTCGGTGAGCATCTTGCCGGCGGTCAGCCCGCTGATACCGGCGCCGATGATCGCGGTGGTTGGTAAAGGCACACTGCCCCCTCGGTGGACCCGTTGGATGTAGACACAATCTGATTTGTGTCTACACGATGAGACGTATCGTGTACACAGAATCCGCGAACTGTCTACGCAGCGCCCTCCTGAGCAGACATGTGGATGTGGGGACGCGGCGCGCACCGACCACGACCACAGGAGGAGTCAGTGACCGAGGCCTCGACCACGACGGTCCACGAACGACTGCTCGACGCCACGCAGAAGCTGCTCGCCGACAAGGGAATCCGGGCGACCACCATGCAGCAGGTCGCGGAGTCGGCAGGCGTGTCCCGCGCGTGGCTGTATCGGCACTATCCGGACAAACCGTCCATGATCGGCGCGACCATCGTCCGTCTCACCGAGTCGTTCTGGCGCGACGCCCGGGCCGAACTCGACGCCATCCCCGACCTGGTCGGGCAACTCACCGCCGGCGTCCGGATCGGCCGGGGTGCCTACGACGACCCGGGCACGCTGCTGCTCCGACTCCGCACGGAGGAACCCACGGAGTTCGCCGAATGCGCCGGTGTCGGTGTCGTCAAGCTGGTTCCCGATCTGGCGGCGTTCTGGTTCCCGTTCGTCGAACAGGCCGCTGCCCGCGGGGAGATACACCCCGCACACGATCCGTACGAGGTGTCCGAATGGGTTGCGCGCGTCCTGATCAGCCTCGGCACCTCCCCGGGTGAGGCCCTCGACATCGACGACGCGCGGCAGGTCCGACGCCATCTCGAGCGGTTCGTCATGCCGGGTCTGGCCACCGACCCGCAGGGATGAGTCGGTGAGGGCCCCCGATGCCCTCTGGCCTGGGTGACGCCGATCACCTAGACTAGTGTCCAGTCAACCGTCCGGAAACCGCGGACGACCGAACGACGCCGTCGGAGGGCCCCATGGATTTCGGGATCGTGCAGTTCACCAGCGACCGCGGGCTCAAGCCCCACGTCCTGGCCCCGCTCATCGAGGACGCAGGTTTCGCGTCGTACTACGTTCCCGAGCACGGCCACATCCCGACTCGACGCGACGCCGCGCATCCCCGCACCGGTGACGAGACGCTGCCCGACGAGCGCTACATGCGCACACTCGACCCCTGGACATCCCTCGCGGCCGCCGCAGCAGTCACCGAACGCATCCGCCTCGCCACCGCGGTGGCATTGCCGGTGCAGTCCGACCCCATCACCCTCGCCAAGACGATCGCGACGCTCGACCACATCTCGAACGGCAGGGTCACCCTCGGCGTCGGATTCGGTTGGAACCTGGACGAACTCGCCGACCACAACGTCCCGCCGAAGCGCAGGCGGACGATGCTGCGCGAGTACCTCGAGGCGATGACCGCGCTCTGGACGCAGGAAGAGGCCGAGTTCGCGGGCGAGTTCGTGAATTTCGGTCCCAGCTGGGCGTGGCCCAAGTCGACGCAGTCGCACATCCCGGTCCAGGTGGGCGCGGCAGGCAACGAGAAGAACTTCAAGTGGATCGCGCGCAGCGCCGACGGCTGGATCACCACCCCCGGCGAGGAGGACATCGAGGGATCGGTGTCGTTGCTCAAGCAGATCTGGTCCGACGCCGGTCGTGCGGGCGACCCCGAGATCGTCGTCCTCGACTTCCGGCCGGTACCCGAGAAGCTCGAGAAGTGGCGCGAGATCGGGGTCACGACAGTGCTGTACGGCCTCCCCGACGACTCGGTCGAGCGCGCGAGCGGCTACCTCGCCAAGCTGGCCGGCAAGCTCGGCATCACCCCGGCGGTCGTGTAGCGAGTAGCGTGATCGAACGCGTTCACACCTTTGATGACTATGGGGTAATGAGCCTAATGAGCAGGCTCATTACCCCACCGGAAGTGAATCGCCCCGGGTTTGCTGGGGGCTCGTTTACTTGGTTCCAGCGACTGCCGGGACCGGGTTCTCACGGTAGCTGGTGACTGTGTGGGTCGACCAGTAGGTGGTCTCGTACTCGACGGGTGGGACGTGCCCGATCTCGCCGTGCAGGCGGCGGTGGTTGAACCAGTCGATGTACTCGGCGACGGCGATCTCGACCTCGCCGACACCGCCCCAGCCACCGCGAGGGCGCATGACTGGGTTACGGATACACTCGGCCTTGAACAACGAGTTGAACGCCTCGGCCATCGCATTGTCGTACGAATCACCCTTGGAGCCAACAGAAGTCACTGCGTCTGCTTCGGCGAGACGTTCGGTGTAGCGGATGGCTCGATACTGCACTCCGCGGTCGGAGTGGTGAATCAGCCCGGCCACGCCCTGGCCGGCACGCGACCGCGCCCACAACCCCATATCCAAGGCGTCGAGCGCGAGGTCGGTGTGCATGGTGGTCGAGACCTGCCAGCCCACGACCATCCTTGAGAAGACGTCGAGGATGAACGCGGCATACACCCACCCCGAGTGTGTGCGGATGTAGGTCAGGTCCGCCACCCACAGCGCGTTGGGCGCCGCCGCGGTGAACTGCCGTTCGACACGATCGGCCGGCTGCGGAGTTTCGGCCCCCTCGCTGTGCGTGGTCTTCCGCGTCTTGGATCTCGTTATCCCCTGCAGCCCATCAGCTTTCATCAACCGCTCGACGGTGCACCGGGCCACGCCGATACCCTTTCTGCGTAGTTCGGCGTGGACTTTGCGGGCACCGTAGACGCCGAGATTGTCGGCATGCACGGTGCGGATCTCACCGAGGATCTCGCGGTCACGGACCACCCGTGGCGCCTCGACTCGTCGAGAGCTCAGATGGGCTCGGACTGTGGACGGAGCGATCTGGGCGGCCGTGTCGCGCAGGGCCGCGCAGATCGGATCGACTCCGTGTTCGTCGCGGAAAGCGGCGACGAACTCCACGATCAACGCTGTGGGCGGTCGATCTCCGCCGCAAAGAAAGCTGATGCCTGCTTCAAGATGGTGTTCGCCCGCCGCAACTCCCGGTTCTCCCGTTCCAGCTGCGCGATCCGCTCAGCCTCGCTGGTCGTGGTCCCCGGGCGGTCCCCGCCATCGATCTCGGCCTGCTTGACCCAGGTGCGAAGCGCCTCCGGGTGCACACCGAGTTGATCGGCGATCCGTTTGAGCGCCCCTGGTCGCGTGGCTGGGTCCTTGCGGGCCTCCACCGCCATCCGCGTCGCCCGCTCCTTCAGCTCAACGCTGTACTTCCGTGGTGCTGCCATGCTCTCCATCCTTCACAGATTCGAGAGCCTCCGACAAACCCGGGGCGTTTCAAAGACTGAATCGAACGTGGCCTGGCCAGGCGCCGCAACTTCGCAGCACCAGAAAGGACAGAGCACGAGGCTTCCCACATCGTGCGCCGGCGTTGCATGGTCGCAGCGCTGGTCTCAATGCGAGACGGCCGACTTCAGTAGTGCGGCCCCTGGTCCTCGCCGACGCTTAACCCACACGTCGAGGCGAACAACCGAACCGCGTTCGCGCGTTCGGCCATTGCGGTAGAAACAGTATCCGCTTGCATTGTCCAAAAGCTGAGTTCGCGCTCCGCGAACTGTTTGACGGTTGCATTCTCGACGTTCGTACGCGCGCTGGGATCGTTTGAACGTTCACCCGTCCGAAACCCGCCCACTGAGTTAACTACAAGCTGGATTCGACGACTTTGCCCCTCCAGTCGGGGAGGCACAATCACCCGCCAGCCTGGTTCAGCGTCTATAGGCCTGACGCTCGAAGCTGCCCCGATAAACCACACAATCCAAGCGATATGTATGGCCAAATGCCAGCCCAACAACTGACGGTATCGCACTGACCGCCTGTCCATGGCCATGAGAAAGTCCCCACTGGTGGCCAGGTCGAGGTCCCCGCTGGTGGCCAGATAAAAGTCCCCACCCTGTGTTCGTCGTGTCGACCCGGAACTGAAGGCCCA
>NZ_SCOC01000032.1:0-49325 GCF_005502615.1 Gordonia sp. ALPHA1B1
GACCGCCTACTGCTGGGGCGACAACGCGGCCGGCCAACTCGGCGACGGCACGACCGACACCCGCCAGACGCCCACGCCGGTCGCCGATCTCAGCGGCGTCACCGCGATCAGCACCGGCGGACCCAACAGCTGTGCGATCGCCGAGCGACTCGCGTACTGCTGGGGAAACAACGACTACGGGCAGATCGGCGACGGCACGACCGACGCGCGGCTGACGCCGACCCGGGTCGCCGGTCTCGCCGATGTCACCGCCGTCTCGACCGCCAACTGGGCCACGTGCGCGATCTCGGCGGGCTCGGCGTACTGCTGGGGCACCAACGACTTCGACCAGCTCGGTGACGGTTCGACCGCGAATCAGTACCGGCCGGTCCGGGTCGCCGGGCTCGACGACGTGACCGCCATCAGCGTCGGTGTGAACTTCACGTGTGCCGTCGCAGCCGGCGACGCCTACTGCTGGGGCCTCAACGACAACGGACAGGTCGGCGACGGCACGACCACCAACCGGGCCCGCCCGACCCGGGTCGCCGACCTGGACGGCGCGACGTCGGTCTCCGCGGGCGCCGCGACCGCCTGCGCGATCGCCGGGGCGAGTGCATATTGCTGGGGCGACAACGCGTTCGGCCAACTCGGCGACGGCACCACCTACGGCCGACGCACGGCGACGCCGGTGTCCGGCCTGGACGGAGTCGAGGCCATCAGCACCGGCACGTCGAACACCACCTGCGCACTCGCGGCCGGGATCGCGTACTGCTGGGGCGCCAATGCCTGGGGCTCGGTCGGCGACGGCACCCTGACCGACCGGCCGGCGCCCACCCGGGTGAACGGATTGTCCGATGTCGGCGCGGTGTCCACCGGCGAACGAACCACGTGCGCGCTCGCGTCGTCATACCTGTGGTGCTGGGGTTTCAACGCCACCGGACAGCTCGGCGTCGGGGGCACCGACGACCGTCTGACCCCCACCCAGGTCACGTTCTAGCGTCGGCTCCGTCATCCGGTTGAAGGGTGCCCCGGACCTTTCCCGGTTCGGTATCGTCCCTGCATACGTCTGCGAGAGCAGCCATTTGGCAGCCGCTCTCCCGCCAAGCCAGAAAGAGGTGACGCCGTGCCGTTGAGTCCCGGCACCCACATCGCCGGTTATCGCGTGGTCTCCCAGCTCGGCGCGGGCGGTATGGGCGAGGTGTACCTCGTCGAGAACCTGCAACTCGAGCGGCGAGAGGCCCTGAAGGTCATCTCCACGGCGGTCAGTGCCCAGCCCGGGTTCAACCAGCGCTTCACCAACGAGGCCCGCACCACCGCGAAGCTCGACCATCGCAGCATCATCACCATCCACCAGTACGGCATCGAGGACGGTTCGCCCTGGTTCTCGATGAGTTACGTCGAGGGCAAGGATCTCACCGAGGAACGTCTGACGCCGGCGGAGGTGTCGACGGTCGTCGGACAGGTGGCCGACGCCCTCGACTACGCGCACCGCCACCACGTGGTGCACCGGGACATCAAGCCCGCCAACATCCTCGTCACGCGCGACCCGGCGACGAACGCCGTCGAACGCGCCCTCGTGCTCGACTTCGGCATCGCCAAGCTCGCCGGTTCGGCCAACCTGACCGGCACCCATTCGTTCATCGGGACGGTCGCCTTCTCGGCCCCGGAGACACTCGAGGGCGCCGACGCCACGGCCCGGTCGGACCAGTACTCGCTGGCCTGCACGGCCTACGCGATGCTCGCGGGGCAGCCGCCCTTCGTCGGACAGTCCGAACCGTCGGTGATGCTGGGCCACATCCAGCGCCCGGTCCCCCACATCGGCCAGCTGCGCGGCGACCTCGCGCACCTCGACCCGGTGTTCCAGCGCGCCCTGTCGAAGAATCCCGCATCCCGCTATCCCGACTGCCGCAGTTTCGCGGCCGCCTTGAAGTCGGCGCTCGAATCCCCTGCCGCACAGGGAAACACGATGATCGCGGGTTCGGTACCGCCGCCCACCCTCGTCGGCGGTGGCACCGGCGGCCCGTCCACGGGTCACCCCTCGGGACCCCAGCAGCAGTTCGGCCCACCCCATGGCCAGTACACCCCGCCGCCGCAGCCGACCATGACCGGGCCGTCGGGCCCGCAGCCGCTGATGAACAAGCCGTCGGGTCCCCAGCCGATGCACTCCTCGGCCCCTCACCTCTCGGGCCCGCACGCGCAGCCCGGGCATCCCCAGGTCGGCTACCCGGGTCTGCCGCCGGTCCCGCCGAAAAAGAAGAAGCGGACCGGCCTCATCGTCGCCGGCGTCCTCGGCGCCGTGCTGCTGCTGGTGGTCGCCGCCGTCGTGGGACTCGCCGTCCTGGGCAGCACCGTCGCCGACCCGGAGAAGGCGACCGTCGCGCAGCCGGTGGTGAGCACGAACTTCGGCAGCAGCTGCGCCGTGGTCAACGGCAGCGTGCACTGCTGGGGCGACAACGACTCCGGTCAGCTCGGCGACGGTTCCACGACGCCGCACACCCGACCGGTGGCGGTGACCGGGGTCGCCAACGCGACCGCGGTCACCACCGGCGGCTACCTCACCGGCGAGAACGCCTACGTCTCGACGGCCTGCGCCATCGCCGCCGGCGACGCATTCTGTTGGGGCAACAACCATTACGGCGAAGTCGGCAACGGTTCCAGCGGTTCGACGGTGGACTCCGCGACCAAGGTCGGCGCCATCTCCGACGTCAAGGCGATCTCCACCGGCTGGGGCACCACCTGCGCGGTCGCCGGCACCGACGCCTACTGCTGGGGCAACAACGAATACGGCCAGCTCGGCACCGGCGGTGGCACCGACCCGGTCTCGGCACCGACGAAGATCCCCGGGCTCGGCGTGGTCACCGACATCACCACCGCCTACGGCACCACCTGCGCGGTGTCGGACGGCTCGGCGTTCTGCTGGGGCGCCAATGACAACGGGCAGATCGGCGACGGCAGCACGACGGCGCGCTCGGCACCGGTGAAGGTCGGCTCGCTGACCGATGTCACCGACATCACCGTCGGCGGCTATCACGAGGCATCCGACGACGACGATCCGAACACGAACACCAGCACGTACTTCCAGACGACCTGTGCGGTCGCCGGTGGCGACGCGTGGTGCTGGGGTTCCAACGCCTACGGCCAGATCGGCGACGGCACCACCGAGACCCGCCAGGCCCCCGTTCAGGTCGGCAATCTGAGCGGCGTCTCCGCCATCTCCACCGACTGGGGCACCACCTGCGCGGTCTCCGACGACCGGGCCTTCTGCTGGGGAGACGACGACCGCAGCCAGCTCGGCTCGTCCGGCGGGTCGGTGAAGATCCCCCGCGAGGTCTCGACGCTGACCGACGTCACCTCGATCTCGACCGGCAACGGGACGTCGTGCGCGATGGCGGCCGCGTCGGTGTACTGCTGGGGATTCAACAACGACGGTCAGGTCGGCGATGGTTCCAGCGGCGACGGCGCCAACCGCACGACGCCCACGAAACTGACCATCTAGCCGCCCCGCCCCTAGGACTCGCGCGACCCGATCAGCGCCTCGGACACGGTCTCCGCGGCCGTGCGGAGCGCCCCGACCGCGCGGGCCCGGAGCCCGTCGTCGAATCGGGCGACCGGCCCGGAGATCCCGACCGCCATGGGCGTGGGCGCACCGGGGACGGCGACCGCCATCCCGCAGACGCCGACCTCGTGTTCCTGTTCGTCGGTGGCGACCCCGCTCGCCCGTACCTGCTCGACGGCCGCGAACACACCCGACAGCGACGTGACGCTCCATTGGGTGGCGGGGGTGAGCCCGGCCTGCGTGACGTGTTTGAGGATGCGCGCATCGTCGAGTTCGGCGAGCACGGCCTTGCCGACCGCGGTGTTGTGCATCGTGACCCGACGGCCGACCTCGTTGTTGGTGCGCATGCTGTGCGGGGACGGAACCTGCGCCACGTAGATGACCATGTCGCCGTCGAGGACGGCGAGACTTGCGGTCTCGCTGAGTTCGCCGACCAGGGAGGCGAGGACGGGTGCGGCGACCGCGCCGAGCTGCCGGTTGGCCACCTCGCCGAGTCGGATGAGCCGGGGGCCCAGGGCGTACGACCGGTTCGGGAGCTGCCGGACATACCCGATTCCCACGAGTGTTCGCAGCAGCCGGTGGATGGTCGGGGGCGGAAGCGGGGATTCCGCCGACAGATGGCTCAGTGAGCACTCGCCGCCGGCGCGCCCGATGAGCTCGAGCAGTTCGAATGCGCGCTCGACGGATTGCACACCGCCGGAGTTCCCCGCCATCGCCACCTCCACAGTCCGGCATCACGCTACGTTCCATGATGTGAAACCACAATCAGGGTCCGTCTGCGCACACGGGTGGTCGCATCCGACAGTTCTGGAGTAAACTCCGCTCTGCGGAATTTGATTTCCATTGATCCGACACGAAGGGGCGCCATGAGCGTGCAACCCGGTCGCCTCGGCGCGACCTTCCTCGCTGAGATCGAGGCCGCCCTCGCACCGTCGGACGCGGTGCTATCCGATCGGTATCCGGGCGACGACGGGAGCCGGCAGCCGGTCCACACGGTCTACGTTCCCGCCGACCGGTACACCGCCGAGCTCGCCCGGGAGTGGGGCCATTCCGCCCTGGAGGCAGCCGCCGACCACGGCGGCCTCGCCGCGATCGCCCGCTCGACCGTCGCCCGGACCGACTCGGCGGCCACCGCGCTCGCGGATCTCGTCGAGAACAAGCTGCGCACCGAGCCCATCGAGGATCTGCGCATCGACTTCGAGGACGGTTACGGTGTCCGCGCCGATGACGAGGAGGACGCGCACGTCAGCGCCGCCGTCGCCGCGATCCGGGCGGCCGGCGACGCCTCACCGCCGTTCCTCGGCATCCGCTTCAAGTGTTTCGAGGCCGACGTCCGCGCCCGCGGCCTGCGCACCCTCGATCTGTTCGTCGCCGGCCTGGCGGACACCGGGGACCTCCCGGCGGGTCTGACGCTCACGCTGCCCAAGGTCACCTCGACCGACCAGGTCGTCGCGATGGTCGCCGTCGCCCGCGAACTCGAGCGGGTTCACGGACTTCCGCAGGGTCGCATCGGTTTCGAGATCCAGGTGGAGACCCCGCAGTCGGTGATGAGCGCCGACGGCACCGCGGCCGTGGCGGCGATGATCCAGGCCGGCGAGGGCCGGGTGACCGCACTGCACTACGGAACCTACGACTATTCGGCATCCCTCGGCATCGCCGCGGCGTATCAGTCGATGGAACATCCCGTCGCCGACCACGCGAAGGCCGTGATGCAACTCGCCGCGGCCGGCACCGGTGTGCGGTTGTCGGACGGTTCGACGAACATCCTCCCCGTCGGAGACGCCGAGGCCGTCGAAGCCGGCTGGGCGTTGCACGCGCGACTGGTCCGGCGCCACCTCGAGCGCGGCTTCTATCAGGGGTGGGACCTCCACCCCGCGCAGCTCGTCACCCGCTTCCTGGCCACATACGCCTTCTACCGTGACGGATTCGATTCCGCCGCAGTGCGTCTGCGCAACTACGCGCACAAGCTCGAGTCGTCGGTGCTCGACGAACCGGCGACGGCCCGCGCACTCGCCGGCTTCATCCGACGCGGCGAGGTGTGCGGCGCGCTGACCGTCGACGAGGTCGAGACCGCGACCGATCTGCCCATCGAGAAGGTGCGCGACTTCGCACTCCCCCACTCACAGAGGACAACCCGATGAACGCGACGCCGTACTACACCCCCGCCGGTGGGCTCCCGCCGCAGACCGATCTCCTCAGCGACCGCGCGGTCGTCACCGAGGCGTACACGGTGATCCCGCGCGGCGTGCTGCGTGACATCGTGACCTCGGTGTTCCCGGAGTGGACCGACACCCGCGCCTGGGTGCTCAACCGCCCGGTGCCCGGTGGCGCGCAGACCTTCGCCCAGACCATCGTCGAGGTCGCCCCGGGCGGCGGATCGGCTGCGCCCGAACCGCAGTCGGAGGTCGAGGGTTTCGTCTTCGTCACCGCCGGATCGCTGACCGTGACCATCGCGGGCGAGGAACACGTCCTGACCGACGGCGGCTTCGGCTACCTGCCCGCGGGCACACCGTGGTCGGCACACAACCGCGGCGATGTCCCCGTCTCCTTCCACTGGATCCGTAAGCGCTACGAGCCCATCACGGGCCACGAGCCGGCCCCGAAGTTCGGCAACGAGCGCGACATCGAGCCCTCCCCGATGCCCGACACCGACGGCGCGTGGCGCACAACGAGAATGCTCGATCCCCAGGACCTCGCCTACGACATGCACGTCAACATCGTGACCTTCGAGCCCGGCGCATCGATCCCCTTCGCCGAGACCCACGTGATGGAGCACGGCCTGTACGTCCTGGAGGGCAAGGCCGTCTACCGGCTCAACGAGGACTGGGTGGAGGTCCAGGAGGGCGACTACATGTCCCTGCGCGCCTTCTGCCCGCAGGCCTGCTACGCCGGCGGGCCGTCGAACTTCCGGTACCTCCTATACAAGGACGTGAATCGGCAGATCGTGCTCTGAGAGGTCGCCTCCGGTTCCTGTCGTACCGTGAGAGACGATGCGTATCGCGGTGGTGGAAGACGACGACGGGGTCGGTGACGCACTCGTCGACGCCCTGAACGAGGTCGGGCACGAGCCCCGTCGCATGCGCCGCGGCGCCGATCTCCTCCTGGGTCACCGTGACTTCGACCTCGCGCTTCTCGACCTGGGGCTGCCCGACGAGGACGGGCTGACCGTGCTGCGCAGGCTGCGGGCGGTGAGTGAGATGCCGGTCGTGGTGCTCACCGCGCGGCAGGACGAGAGGTCGGTGGTGCGTGCGCTGCGCGGGGGCGCCGACGACTATGTGGTGAAACCGGCGCGCCTCGGCGAGCTGATGGCCCGCCTGGAGGTGGCCGCCCGTCGGCGCACCGCCGACGCACCTCCACCCGCGGCGCGACAGATCGCCACCGGCGACATCGTCGTCGATCTCGACGCGCGACTGGTGACCGTGGCCGGCACCGACGTCGCCCTCACTCCCAAGGAGTTCGAACTCCTCGCGCACCTCGTCACCCGCCGGGGCGAAGCCGTGAGCCGCGAACAGTTGATGGACGCGATCTGGGGCGACGCCTACGTCGCCATCTCGCGCAGCCTCGACGTCCACATGACCGCGCTCCGGGCGAAGCTCGGCAGGCCCGGCGTGATCGAGACGATCCGCGGGTACGGCTACCGCTGGGGTTCCTGAGCGATGTGGCGGCGCGTGTTGCTCGTGCTCGTCGTCTATTCGGCGATCGTGGTCCTGGGCCTGGCGGTACCCCTCGCGACGACGGCGAGTCGTGAACGGCTGCAACGGTTCACCGAGAGCCGGACCGCATCCGCGGTCTATTTCGCCGACCTCGCGGATCGGGATCCGGAGATGCGGGGTACGGAACTCCAGCGGGCCGCCGAGCGCTACCGCGACCTCTACGACGAAGGTGTCGTGGTGGTCGATCGAGCCGGCACGACGCGCGCTTCGGCCGGCCTCGCAGCCCGGTCACCCGCGGTCGCCGAGGCTGTCTCCGAGGCGCTGCGCAATCAACGCACGCGGATCGCGTCGGGGCTTACGCCCTGGTCGCCCGACTCGGTACTCGTGGCCATGCCGATCGGCACGGGCACCCAGGTCGACGGCGCGGTCGTCATCGAGGCGTCGACGACGGCGGCGAAACGCGATGTCGTCAGAACGTGGGCCGTGATCGCCGCCGGGGCCCTCGCGATGCTCGTGATCGGGTCGATGATCGCGGTTGCGTTGTCGCGGTGGACAGTTCGCCCACTCACGGCGTTGTCGGCACGGGTGCGCTCGCTGCGCGCCTCGATCATCGACAGCGGCCCGTCGGCGAACGACACGACCCCGGGCGGATCGCCCGGTCAACGCCACACCGGCCCACCGGAGGTCCGCGAGCTGGCCCGGATCTTCGACGCGATGGCGGACGACGTCGAGAACGCCACCGCCGCCCAGCGCCGCCTGGTCGCCGACACCGCGCACGCACTTCGTAATCCGTTGGCGGCGGTCCGCTTTCGCCTCGACACCCTCGGCCTCGGATTGACCGGCCGCTCGCTGGAATCGCATCGGAAGACCGTCGTGGAGATCGACCGGCTCGACCGCATCGTCGACGACCTCCTCGTCCTCGCCACCGCCGAGTCGCGGCCCGCCGGTTCCACCACAGGGGTCTGCGACGTCGCCGCCGTGCTGGTCGAGCGCCACGATTTCTGGGCGGACGCGCTCGCCGACGCGGGGATGTCGGCGTCGATCACTTCGCCGCCCCGGCCCGGGTCGGTGATCGCCGCGCTCGACGAGGACGACCTCATCCGGGCGATGGACGTCCTGATGAGCAACGCGGTCAACCACGCCGGGGAAGGTGCCCACGTAGAGCTGGGCTGTCGATCCGAGGGAGCGCGTATCCGGGTCTGGGTCGCCGACACCGGACAGGGCGTGACGGCCGACGACTTGCCACACATCACGGAGCGGTTCTTCCGCGCGTCGTCCGGCAGCGGGCCGGGCTCCGGACTCGGATTGGCCATCGCCGCGGCCCTTGTCGAAGGAGCCGGCGGCGAACTGGAGGTGACCGCCGGACGCCCCGCGGGACTGCGGGTGGACCTCTGGATCCCGGCCTCCGACGTCCCATTCCACGAGGCCGTGGACGACCTGTCCTAAGGGAGTGTTAGGAAACCGCGATCGGCTTCCGTTCCGCCTGTGACTGCGTTCACAGTGTTAGGGGCACCGACGCCGGACCGGGTCGGGTGCACGTTCGACGACCTGGAGGACCCTGATGACCGACTCGCCCACCCGGCAACCCGCGAACGCCCGGAGCGCACCGCCGACGTCGTCGGCCGCGGCGACGCGTCGTGCCGTGCTCAACACCCTGCGCGGGTCGTCCGGCAACCTCGTCGAGTGGTACGACGTCTACGTCTACACCGTCTTCGCGACCTACTTCGAGAGCCAGTTCTTCGACTCGGCCGACAAGAACTCAACCGTCTACGTGTATGCCATCTTCGCCGTCACCTTCCTGATGCGGCCGGTCGGCTCCTGGTTCTTCGGTCGGTACGCGGACCGTCGGGGCCGCCGGGCCGCGTTGACCTTCAGCGTGTCGCTGATGGCGGCGTGCTCATTGGTCATCGCGTTGACACCGGGTCGCGAGTCGATCGGCGTATGGGCGGCGGTCGTCCTGGTGCTCTGTCGACTGGTACAGGGATTCGCGACCGGTGGCGAGTACGGCGCGTCGGCCACCTACATGTCCGAGGCGGCCACCCGGGAGCGTCGCGGCTTCTTCTCGTCGTTCCAGTACGTCACGCTCATCGGCGGACACGTACTGGCGCAGCTCACCCTGCTGGTGATGCAGGGCTTCCTCGACAAGGACCAGATCTCCGACTTCGGTTGGCGTATCGCGTTTCTCATCGGCGGCGTGGCCGCGGTGGTCGTCTTCTGGCTGCGCCGCAGCATGGACGAGTCGCTCACCCCGGAGCAGTTGGAGGCCGTCCGCAGCGGGGCCGACTCCGAGTCCGGCTCGATTCGCGAACTCGTTCTGAACTACTGGCGCCCTCTGCTGGTCTGCTTCCTGGTCACCATCGGCGGCACCATCGCCTTCTACACCTACAGCGTCAACGCACCGGCCATCGTCAAGACCGCCTACGAAGACCACGGTCGCACCGGGACCTGGATCAACCTCATCGGTTTGATCTTCCTGATGGTGTTGCAGCCGATCGGCGGGATGATCAGCGACAAGGTCGGACGCAAACCCGTCCTCATCTTCTTCGGCGTCGGCGGTGTCCTGTACACCTACGTCCTGATCACCTACCTGCCCCAGACCACCTCGGTGGCAACGTCGTTGACCCTGCTCGCAGTCGGCTACATCATCCTCACCGGCTACACCTCCATCAACGCGATCGTGAAGGCGGAGCTCTTCCCCTCTCACGTTCGCGCGCTGGGAGTGGGTCTGGGCTACGCGCTCGCGAACTCGGCTTTCGGCGGCACCGCGCCGCTGATCTACCAGGCCGCGAAGAACGGCGGTCATGTCCCGTGGTTCATCGCCTACGTCACCGTCGTGATCGCGGTGTCGCTGATGGTCTACATTTTCGTCTTGCGCAACAAGGCGGAGACCCCACTCGATCGCGAGCAGGGGCGGGCCTTCCTCGACGCAGAGGCCGTTGCCCGGCGGGCCTAAGGTGTCATCATGTCGTTCGCGCGCGGGCCGGTGGACCGGCGGACTATGCTCCGCGGGGCCACCGGCCTGGGCGCGCTGCTTCTCCTGACCGCGTGCGAAACCGAACGCGGCGCACCGGTCCGCCTCGCGGCGGGCGAGCCCGGTGGCTTCTTCTGGGAGTTCGCCGGTCTCCTCGCCGCGGCGGCCGACCGGTCCGGCGCGCTGGAGATCCGCCCGCGGCAGTCCGGCGGCTCGGCCGAGAACCTCGACGCCCTGGCGAACGGTTCCGCGGAACTCGCCATCAGTCTCAGCGACACGGCCATCGAGCGCGCGGGCCCACAGCTGACGGCGCTCGGATGCGTGTACGAGAACTACTTTCAGGTGGCGGTCCGCACAGGGTCCGGGATCGCGACGGTCGCCGACCTGCGCGGGCGGTCGGTGAGTGTCGGAGCACCGGGGTCCGGCGCCGCCGGACTCTCCGAGCGGGTACTCGCCGCAGCCGGCCTCGATGCCGGCCGCGACATCCGCCCGGTCCAGCAGACGATGGCCGACGCTGGCGCCGCCCTTGCCGCGGGAGAGGTCGACGCCGTCATGTGGGCGGGCGGTCTGCCGACCCCGGCGTTCACCGACTTGCGCGTGCCGATCGTCCTGCTCGACCTCGGTGGCGTAGTCGCGGGCCTACGACAGCGGTTCGGACCCGCATACGAGCCCGTACGCATCCCGGCCGACATCTACGGCCGGCACCCCGCGGTCACCACCGTCGGGATCGCGAATCTCCTGCTCGCCCGTCGGGATGTACCGGATGCGACCGCCGCGGCCATCGCCGACGTCCTGCTCGACCAGGCTGCTCACCTCGTGCCCGCCCAGGCGATCGGCAGCCAGTTCCTCGACGCGCAGTCGTTGATCCTCACCGGACCCATCCCCCTGCATCCGGGTGCCGCGGGCGAGTACCGCCGTCGGCACGGGTGAACCGCAGCCGCTCGGCGACGGGTCGCGGTCCGTGATACACCTAGGCCGACGAGTCGAGGGTCGAGAGGATCACATGAAACTGGTGGCATCCCGCCGCTCCGAGTTGGTCGCCGGATTGTTCGCGATCACACTGATCGCCGCCGGTTGCGGCACGTCAGACGCCGACGAGTCACCCTCCGGAGCCTCGACGACCGGGGGTTCGACGACGACCTCAGCGGCCGGCGACACGACGGGCCCCGTTCCTGTCGTAGAAAACGCGAAGCCCACCGAGACGACGGTCATGGGCGAGGACGATGTCGAGGTGACCCTCACCGGTCCGATCGCAACGAAGTACGCGTCGGCGACCGAGGCACAGCGGGCCGCCCTGGGCAAGCCGTTGACCGGGGATCACAACGCGGGGACACGAGAGAGTGGCGTTGTCTACCAACAGTTCCGCGGTGGCGTGATCATCGCGAGGGACAGCGACCCCGCAACGCCCGGGTACATCGTCACCTCCGGCAAGATCCGGGACGCCTGGAACACCGAGCGCGCTCCGGACGGCACCCCGTTGCTCCTCGGCACCAACGGCTCGGCCGGGCCGCTCGGTGTGCCCACGAGCGACGTGACGGTCGACGGTGACCTCGAGGTGGTCACCTTCGAGCACGGCGAGATCTCCGAGAACACCGAGACCGGCGAGGTGACCGTCACGGTCAACGGCAAGATCGTGCCCTCCGGTTTGCGGTGAGGCGATGAGACGTCGGATTGTCGCGGTGGCTGTCAGCGTGATCGCGCTCGTGGCCGGTGGTTGCTCGACTCCGCCGGACCAGCAGTCGTCAACGCCATCACCGTCTTTCGGTACGCCATCGGCTGCGCACGGACCCGCGACGGCTCCCCCGGTCCCCGCGGGGACCGAATCCTTCGACGTCGTCCGCGTCGAGTATCTCAATTCCGACGATGCCGACCCCGCCGAGAACTGGGCCGATCTGTACCTGCCTGCGGGCGCCCGCGACGACGACTCGCTGCCGCTGGTGACGATCATCCACGGTGGCGGTTGGGAAAGCCGGGCCGGTGCAGAGCAATTCGACGAGATGGCCAGAGACCTCGCCGACCGGGGGTTGGCCGTCTACAACGTGGAGTACCGACGTCTGGGCACCGGCGGAGGGTGGCCCACGACCTTCCACGACGTGGCCCGAGCACTCGACCATGTGCCCGCGATGGCCGAGACCTACCCGCAGTTGCGAATCGACGACGAGCTGGTGGTCGGTCACAGCGCCGGTGCGCAATTGGCCGTGTGGGGCGGCACGCGCCATCGCCTCACCGATGACGAAGTGGGTTCGCGTCCGGCCTTCGTTCCATCCGGGCGGTGTCCATCTCCGGCCCGCTGGACATGCGCCACGCCGTCGACCACGGCAACAACCGGGTGATCACCCATGTCCTGGGTGGCACACCACGACAGGTCCCCGCGCGCTATGACTCGGTCGACCCCATCCGCAATCTCGATCCGGCGCTACCGGTCACCTTGTTCCACGGACTGGCCGACGACGATGTCGACCCGACCAACTCCCGCCGCTACGCGACCGCCCTTGACGCCGCCGGCGGCTCGGCCGAGCTGCACATGTTCGACGGCGAGACCCACACCTCCCTCGTCCACCGCCAGTCCCCGTCCTACACCCGAATCCTCGACCGGCTCACCGAGATCACGCGGACCGACATCGATGAGCTGCGCGACGAATAGCTACGCCGCCTCTCGGACGACTGGTGCTGAGCGAGTCTCGTTGCGCTGCTTCCATTCCCACACCGCGTAGAGCACCTCGGTGGTGTAACCCAAATCCATCCGACCCCCACCGATCGGCACCGTCGCATCTACCCCGATCCGTTGATCGGGTCGCCACCCGCCCGGCCTCGAAGTCGGTGGCGCCACCTCGATCTCAGTGCCGTCCGGGCGATGAAACGTGAACCGCTGCAACCCATGCGCGGTGATCGCAAACTCGCCCCGATGCAACGACCGATGACACGACCCACACAACAAGATCAGATTGTCCGGATCCGTCCCCCCACCCGCCGACCAGAACACCACATGATGGGCATGCAGATGACGCGTACGCCCACACCCCGGCACCTGACAACACCGATCCCGCACGAACAACGCCCGCACCAACGCCTTGTTCGGCGCCCGCTTCCGACGCCCCACCCCCAACAACGCCAGCTTGCCGAGTTGCCCGGGCACCCGGCGACTCGCCACATCCCGCGTCGACGCCCCGCACCGGGCTTCGTCCACCTCGGCCTCCGACAACGCCGGACCGTCATCGAGATGAGCCGACTCCACCCCGTCACCGGCATGAATCAGGATCTCCGCACCCGGCGCAAGATCGGGCATCGCGATCCCGTCATGCACCATGTCGGCCATCGCCACCACCGCCGGCGCAACATTCGACGGCACCTGCCGCCACAGATCCCGACGCCGAGACGGAACCACCTCCGAATCCTCAGGTGCCGAACCGGCGTCAGTGTTCCGCGGAACACTCTCAGCCGACGGTAGATCCGGATCATCGCAGGTCCGGGTGCCTTCATACTCCGCACGCACCGTCCCGGCCAAAAACCGCGCCCCATCCAACGGACTCAACCGCAGCGACACCGACAACGACCCGTCATCGTTCCACTTCCACCGGCCCGTCGACTCCACCGGTGGCCGGCTTTCCTCTTCGACGCCACAGTTGCGGTCGACCTGGCCCATCGCCCGTACCGCCCGATCCAACTGACTCGCCGTGCACGACAACGCCAGATTCACCAACTCCGCCTCCCGCTCCGGCGTAGCCACCCGTGTCAGGGCGCGGACCTTCGAATACGTCAGCCGACCCTCGCGAAACGCCGTGCGGATCGCCGGCAATTCTCGTATCGCCTTGGCGACCCTCAACTGCTCATGCGCCGTTCGCGGTGCAATGCCGGCCTTCCACGACAACCAGTGCGCCAGCGAATGAATCCCCGGCCCCCGCCACGACTCCCGCTCATCCAGTTCTGCCACCAGTTCAAGGAATTCCGCTGTCAGCGCCGTGATCTGAGCCGCATATCCCAGCACCCGCGCCTCGAGCACCTCATCCGTCAATGAGACCGGATCCGCATCGTCGAACATCGACGACGCATCTCCACCGGAACGAAAAGCACTGACCCCCATCGCAACCCCCAGAACCGAACGAGAAGTACCGGAACAAGGTATCGCCAGGCACCGACAATTCCTCCCGCCCCTCGATCAGAGGTCATGAGTGTTCCGCGGAACACTGCGCCGGCTGGCGGCGACCTCGACTCAGCTCGCCGCACTCTCCCGCTGCGCGACCTTGGGTTCGATCACCTCGGTCGCGTAGGTCTTACCCCACTCGTTGAGGGCGGTGACGAAGGGGCGCAACGCCCGTCCCTGTTCGGTGAGCGAGTACTCAACTCTCGGTGGGACTTCGGGATAGGCCGTGCGCTGCACGATGCCGTCACATTCGAGTTCACGTAGCTGGCGGGTGAGCACTCGTGGCGTGACCGGACCGACTGCCCGCCCGAGGGCGCCGTATCGCATCGGCCCCTCGAGAAGGTTCTTGACGATGGTCATCTTCCAGGAACCGCCGAGCACGGCGACGCTCACCTCGACCGGGCACACCTCGTAGGCGCGTCGAACCGGGTCGCGCAACACGGGATCATCCTGGTTCTCCATCGCACATCCCTGCCATCGCCGTGGACATTCTCGTCCATATGGACAATATTGTGCATACTACCGCCGACGTGCATCAGGCGTTAGACAGAAGTCATGTACCTTTCCGTCGACAACCCCGAGAACTCTGTAGACCAGGACTTCGCGCGCTTCACCTCCCCGACGGTCGGAGCAACCCTCGGCTCGGTCGCGATTCTCGCGACCGTCGCGACTGCGGCCCTCTCCGACACCGGAACACTGCCGGGGTTGCTCGGGATGGCCGGCGCCGGGGCGCTCCTGGCCCTGATGCAGATCGCCGTGCAGTGTCAGGCGGCGATACTCGTCCTGCGAGACAGACGATGGCTTCCGGCACTGCCGCCCGCGGCGATCTGCGCCGCGACACTGACCGCGCTCTACCTGCTGGCCTTCGATCACGCTGCCGGCTGGTACCTGCTCCTCATCAGCGCAGTAGCTGTCGCCGGGTATGTCGCGGTGCTCGGGGAGGGGCACGCAGCCATCCGCGTCTTCGACGGCGCCGAACGTCATATCGAGGACACACCAAGGCACCGGTGAAGCCAACTGCCGACGCCACCAGGCGGACCTCGAGGCGCTGCCATCTCACGGACGGGCGACTTCGAGCGAACAGGGAGGCAGGGCTACATGAGGGCAGACAGCTTCGAACCGGTGGTCGTCGACGATGACCAGGACGCGTCCCGGGCAGGTCGCGCGCTGGCAGTGATCTCGACGCAGCGCGATCAACTCATAATCCTGACTGTGCACGGCAGCATCGACCTGCTCACCGTCCCGCAGTTGGGTGCGGCCGTGCTGGAAGCAGTGAGCGAGCGACCCCGGGGGCTGATCGTCGACCTCACCGCCACCGACTTCCTCGCGTCGTCCGGCATCGCCGCGCTCCTCGCCGCGCACGCGGCCGTCACCCCGGCCGGCGGCCGGTTCGGCGTCGTCGGCGGGCATCCCGCCATCACTCGGCCCCTGCGGCTGACGGGCCTGGACGACACGCTCGACCTCTATCCCACCCTGGCCGACGCGTTCTCGGCGATGGTCCCGGACTGACGGCTCCGGCTCACTCCGCGCCGAGAAACTGGACGAGGACCGCGTTCACCGCCTGCGGCGCCTCGATGGGGATGAGGTGCGTCCCGGGGATCACGGCCAGGCGGGCACCCGGAATGGCGGCAACGACGTCGCGGCTGTGCTCGAGCGTCACCTCGTCGCGGTCCCCCTGCATGACCAGCGTCGGTGCTGTGATCGCGGCCAGATCACCGAGGTCGATCTCGGGTTCGGAGTTGATCATCGCCATCGTCTTGTCGAAGATGACCTGGAAATGCCTTGCACCGTCCGGGGATTCGGACGCGTAGTCGGCAGCGAAGAACTCCATCAGCTCGTCGTCGGCGGAATCGAGCGCGTCGAGGATGCCGCCGACCGCCCGGCCCGAACTGTTGTAGTACTGGCCGATCAGGACCAGATGCCGGACCAGGTCGGGCCGACGCAGCGCGACCAGCACACCCACCACCGCGCCATCGCTCCACCCGACGATCTCGGCGGGACCACCGATTACCTCGTCGAGGTAGGCGATCGTCTCCTCGGCCATGTCCGCGTAGTGGAACTCGTCGGTCACGTCCGGGCTGTGTCCGTGACCGTGACGTTCCGGACAGAAGACCTTCCACCCCGCGTCGACAAGGGCCGGCACCTGCCCGCCCCACGACGATGCACCCGAGAAGGCGCCGTGGAGCAGCACGAGCGGCTGCCCGGCGCCCTGGATCTCGTGCCAGACACGGGTATTCGGCGTCGGATGACTGATGGTCGTGTACTCGCGGATCGGAGAGGTCACGTGACCACCGTACGGGGGCATCGGTGCGGCCGATGAGAAACCGGCGTCGAGCGGGTCAGCCTTGTTGAGTGCACACACGACGAGAGGGAGTCCCATGCCCACCGACACCACGCAGGCACGATCGATATCGGCGGCCGCCGATCACATGCTCGCTCTGACCGCCACAGTCGCCGACGCCGACCTGGGCCGTCCGACCCCCTGCGGCGACATGGACCTCGCCGCGCTGGTCGCCCACGTCGACGGCCTGTCCCAGGCCTTCGCGGCCGCGGCGCGGAAGGACTTCGGACCGCTGACCTCGACGCCGCCGGACCCAGCGCAGAGTCAGCTCTCGACGCAGTGGCGCGACGACCTGCGTCGCCACGTCCACGACCTCGCCGACTCCTGGGATGACCCCGCCGCCTGGGACGGCATGACCCGGGCGGGCGGTGTCGAACTGCCGGCCGAGATCATGGGACTCGTGGCGCTGTCGGAACTCGTGCTGCACGGATGGGACATCGCACGTGCCATGGGCATCCCGTTCGACATCTCCGACGACATCCTCCAGGTCGTCTTCGACCTCCACTACCCACCCCAACCGCAGGAAGAGCGCGACGGCATGTTCGGGCCGGTGGTCGAGGTACCCGACGACGCACCCCTCGTCGACCGCCTCGCCGCCTTGACCGGACGGGATCCCCGGTGGCCGCAGGCGGCGAAGGCGGACTAGCGGTTGAACGGCCAGCCGGTGATCTTCTTCTCCCGCGGCGGGGCGTAGGTCCGTATCTTCGACGTCGAGAGCCCCATTCGGACAAGACCTTCGGCGATCGTGACCGCCGCCCGCACACCGTCGACGATCGGCACTCCGGTCGCCTCACGAACCTGCTCCTCGAGTTCGGCCATGCCGCCGCACCCGAGGCAGATCACCTCGGCGTGGTCGTCGCTGACCGCACGCGTGGACTGTTCCACGATCGCCTTCACGGCCCGCTCCGGGTCCGACTCGAGTTCCAGCACACCGAGTCCCGACGCCCGCACCGATGCGCACCGCTGGTCGAGGCCGGCGAGCTTGAGCCGGTCCTCGATGAGCGGGACCGTCCGGTCCAGGGTCGTCACCACCGAGAAGCGGTGTCCCAGATACATCGCCGTCGACGCCGCGGCCTCGGTGATGTCGACGACCGGCACCTCGAGGAGCTCCTGGAGTCCCTCTCGGCCGTGTTCGCCGTAACCGGCCTGGATGACCGCGTCATACGGTTCGGGGTAGGCGAGGATCGCGTCCATCACGGCGATCGCGGCGAGGTAGGACTCGAAATTCCCCTCACACGAGTCGGCGCCGAAACGCGGTGTGATCCCCACGATCTCGGTCCCCGGGGAGGCGACCGAGCGGGCCGAGTCGGCGATGGCCTCGGTCATCGACACGGTGGTGTTGACGTTGGCGACCAGGATGCGCACGGTGATGTCCTTTGTGGGTCAGTGAGTGCTGGCGACGGAGATCGACTCGCCCGACACCTCGGCGAACGGACCGCGACGGTCGGCGACCGCCAGGTACACGATCGCACCGAGACCGGCGCCGATGAACCAGGAGAACTCCGAGATCACCTCGAAGGCCGGGACGAAGGCCATCACCAGGGCGATGGCCGCAGTCGGGACGAGCGCGAGGATCGCCCGCATGTTGACCCCGTTCCGGTAGTGGTAGGCGGCGCCCGGTGCCTCGGTGAACAACGCGGGCACGTCGATTCGCGAACGGCGGACGAGCCAGTAATCGGCCATGACGATACCGAACAGCGGGCCGAGAAGGGCACCGAGTCCGCCGAGGAAGTAGTTGATCACCGCCGGCGAGTTGTAGAGGTTCCACGGCAGGATGACCAGGCCGATGATCGCGGCGACGAGCGCCGCGCGCCGGAAGTCGAGGTGGCGCGGGAACAGGTTGGACAGCGCGTAGATCGGCGCGACGAAGTTGGCCATGAGGTTCACGGCGACAGTGAGGATCAGCAGCGCGAGGCAGGCCAGCACCAGCAGGAACGTGTTGGGAACGGTCTGGACGATGTCCGACGGCGACTCGATGACTGTGCCGTTGATGCGGAACTGCGCTCCGGCGAGGGTGATCACGATGGCGCCGAAGAGCAGCATGTTCAGCGGGATGCCCCAGAAGTTCCCGCGCACGATCGCTTTTCGCGATTCCGCGTTGCGGGTGAAGTCACAGAAGTTGAGGACGAAGGTCCCGTAGATCGCCACCCACAGGCTCGCGCCGCCGATGATCTGGAGCCACATGTCCACGCCGGTCAGCGAATCGGGCGTCGACCACGCGATGGTCCAGTCGGCGTTGCTCAGCATCCAGACGGCCAGGGCGACCATGGTGACCAGGATGACCGGACCGGCGAAGGCCTCGTAGCGACGGATCATCTCCATGCCGTAACTGACGATGATCACCTGGATCACCCACAGCGAGACGAACGAGATCCAGCCCAGGGTGGAGAGCCCGAGGAAACGATTGGTGTCCAGGTCGGCGGCGCCGGGGAACAGCGCCACCAGCATGATTCGCAGGACGACCGACGCGAGGTAGGTCTGGATGCCGAACCACGCGATCGCCACCCCACCGCGGATGAGGGCGGGGATCTGGGCGCCGCGGAACCCGAACGAGATGCGGCTCATGACCGGGAACGGCACGCCCGTCTTCTCCCCCATGAAGCCGGAGAGATTCAGCAGCAGGAAGAGGAACACCCCACCCAGCACCAGGGCGGTCAGGATCTGCCACCCGCCGAGCCCGAGCGCGAACAGACCGATGGCGAAGGCGTAGTTGCCGAGACTGTGTACGTCGTTGGCCCACAACGTGAAGATGTTGTAGGTGTTCCAGCGTCGTCCGACGCGGCTGGTCGGTGCCAGGTCGTCGTTGTACAGCTTCGGACTCAGCCCGGCCGGGACGGTGCCGGTGACCTCCGAAACCGGTCCGTCGACGGGGGCTGTGTGCTACTCAGTGCTCATGTCTGCACTTTCGGTCGGACGGTCATCGATGACCGCGCTCCTACACTCGCGGAGTTCCGTGATGTGGAATGAATTTTCCGCGTTCGTGACAGTTAGCCTGACGATCGAGGCCGTTGTCAATAGCACGACACCGGCCTACTCGCGAGTTGAGTTCCGAAATGACGCAGCTTCATTCCATGATGAGGAATAACCTGGGTTAGTCTCTGGAACGACACCGGACACGGCACCAGCAAGGAGTCCCGCCCCATGACCGCAACACCCGATGCCCCGGCCGCTACTTCCGACGCACCGTTCGACCTGGTCGTGCGGGGTGAACAGACTCTCACCACGGCCGGCATCGTGGCCCGCGAGATCGGTATCCGCGACGGTCGGATCGTCGCGATCGAGCCCCTCGGCAGCGGACTGACCGGGGCCGAGGTCATCGAGCTCGCCGACGATCAGGTCATGATCCCCGGACTCGTGGACACCCACGTACACGTCAACGAGCCCGGGCGCACCGAGTGGGAGGGTTTCGACTCGGCCACCCGGGCGGCGGCCGCGGGTGGTGTCACCACGCTCATCGACATGCCGCTCAACTCGATCCCGCCGACCGTGAACGTCGACGCGTTGGCCGAGAAACGTGCTGCGGCACAAGGTAAGACACACATCGACGTCGGATTCTGGGGCGGCGCCATCCCGGGCAACGAGGACGATCTGCGCGGCCTGCACGACGCGGGTGTGTTCGGCTTCAAGTGCTTCCTGCTGCATTCGGGAGTGGACGAGTTCCCGCACCTGACGGCCGACGAGATGGAAGCCGACATGGCCAAACTCGCCGAATTCGACTCGCTGATGATCGTCCACGCCGAGGACTCCCGCGCCATCGACAAGGCCCCCTCCCCCGAGGGCGATGAGTACACCCGCTTCCTCGCGTCCCGTCCGCGCGGCGCCGAGAACCTGGCGATCGCGGAGGTCATCGAGCGGGCGCGCTGGACCGGCGTCCGCGCCCACGTCCTCCACCTGTCGTCGTCGGACGCGCTGCCGATGCTGGCCAGCGCGAAGCGCGACGGTGTGAAGATCACTGTCGAGACCTGCCCGCATTACCTCACCCTGCTGGCCGAAGAGGTACCCAACGGCGCGACGGCCTTCAAGTGCTGCCCGCCCATCCGCGAGGCCGGCAACCGTGAACTGCTGTGGGAGGGGCTGCTGGCCGGCACCATCGACTGCATCGTCTCCGACCACTCGCCCTCGACCGTCGACCTCAAGGACCCCGAGAACGGCGACTTCGGCGTCGCATGGGGTGGGGTCGCCTCGCTTCAGCTCGGGCTGTCGCTCATCTGGTCCGAGGCAAAGAAGCGCGGCATCGACCTGCCGCAGGTCATCGAGTGGATGGCGTCGAAACCCGCCGACCTCGCCGGCCTGCCGACCAAGGGTCGCATCGCCCTCGGCTGCGACGCCGACTTCGCGATCTTCGAGCCGGAATCCGCGCAGATCGTCGACGTCAACCGCCTCCACCACAAGAACCCGGTCAGCCCCTACGACGGCCGGGCACTCGCCGGTGTGGTCAAGGGGACCTGGGTGCGCGGGCAGAAGGTCGACTTCGAGACCGCCCGCGGTCGCATGCTCCGCCGCGGCGACGTCTGACCTCCTGCTGCCTGAGCCCCGGTCCCCGCTGCCTGAGCCCCCGGTAAGCTGGGCCGAATGAGTTCGGATGACCAGCACACCGGCCTGGCCGATGAGTTGGCGGCGCGTTCCGACGACGCGCTGACCGAGCTCCTCCTCGAGCGCCCCGACCTCGCCTCACCGACGCCGTCGGGGACGCGGGTACTGGCGCAACGGGCCCTGTCGGCGGCGTCGTTGGCCCTGGCCGGCGAGGATCTCGACATCCTTGCCGTCGCGGTTCTGGAAGAGGTCGCCGCCCGCCACAGCCGCAGCCCGAAGAAGTCGCGGCGTCCGTCGGTCACCACGATCGTCAAGGCCCTGTCCGGCCGCGCCGATGCGGCCGCCGTCCGCGCCCGTCTCGATCTCCTCCGACGCCGCGCGATCCTCTGGGGCGAGGACTCGTCCCTCGGCGCCGGTGAACACGTCGACTCCGCGATGCCGTGGAAGGCCAAGCACCTCAGTGGTCCGCTCGTCGGGCGGTCGGGCGAGGAGATCGCGGCGATGATCGCCGATCTCGACGAGCGACCCCTCGGTCTGCTGCACACCCTCGCCCGCGGTCCGGCCCTGGGCCGCAGTCGTGATGCGGCCCACGACGCCGACCCGTCCTCCCCGGTCGCCCGACTGATCTCGTCGGGCCTCCTCGCGCGCATCGACGATCAGACCGTCGAGCTACCGCCGATGGTGGGCGCCGTGCTCCGCGAGGAACCTGCTTGGCGCACAGACGTGTTGGAGCCGCCACCGCTCCACGAACCCGGCGCGAAGCCACGTTTCGGGGCCAAGGCGGTCGACGCCGCAGCCGGCGGCGAGGCACTCGAACTCATCCGTCACCTCACCCAGCTGATCGCGGTCCTCGGCGCGACGCCGGCGGCGGTGCTCCGCTCCGGCGCGCTCGGCGTCCGCGGGCTCCGTCGTCTGGCGAAGCTGACCGGTCTCGAGACACAGCGGGTCGCGTTCCTCGTCGAACTCGCCGCCTATCTCCGGCTCATCGACGCGGGCTTCCCGGATCCCCCGCCGCCCAACGATTCCGGCGAGCAGTCCTTCGCGCCCACCTCCACCGCCGACACCTGGTTGCACCAACCGCGCGAACGCCAGTGGCTCGCGCTGGCCGACGCCTGGATGCACATGCCGCGCCGCGCCTGGCAGGTCGGCGAACCCGATCGCGACGGCAACGCGCTGCCGACGCTGGGCTCGGACCTCCACGACGCGTACGCCCCGGTGCAGCGTCAGCTCATCCTGTCCACCCTCGCCCACGCCGACCCCGCGGTGGGAGTCCCCGCCGACACTCTCCTCGCGAACCTGCACTGGCACCGCCCCCGTCAGATCCGGCGCTTCAGCCGCCGCGTCGTCGCCGAGACCCTGCGTGAGGCACGGGAATTGGGACTGGTCGCGCACGACGCCCTGACCACCGTCGGTCGTGCGTACACCATCGAGGAGTCACCGGACTCCGACCCCGCCGACGTCGACGCGGCGGTGCTCGCCGCGATGCGCAAAGCCCTGCCCGAGCCGGTGGACCACTTCCTGACCCAGGCCGATCTGACGTTGACGGTCCCCGGCCCGATGACGCCCGAACTCGCCGAACAGGTGGAGCTCGTCGCCGATCTGGAATCGGGCGGTGCGGCGTCGGTCTATCGGGTCTCACCGGAGAGCGTGCGCCGTGCGCTCGACGCGGGCCGCAGCAGCAACGAACTGCTCTCGATGTTCACGAAACACTCGAGAACCCCGGTGCCACAGTCACTCACGTATCTCATCGACGACGTCGCACGACGCCACGGCCAGTTGCGCGTGGGCGTCGCGTCGGCGTTCATCCGCTGCGAGGACCCGACCGTGCTGGCGGCTGTGCTGCGCAGTGCGGCGGCCGAACCGCTCGCGCTGCGGGCGCTGGCACCCACGGTCGCGGTGTCGCCGTCGGAGGTCCGCGACGTGATCGATCAGCTGCGGGCGGCGGGATTCGCTCCGGCGGGCGAAGATTCGTCCGGAGCCCTGGTCGACCTCCGCGAACGCGGCAGCCGGGTTTCGGTGTCGCGGGCACGTCGGCAGGCCCAGCCACGCCGGAACGCGCCGTCGGAGGCACAGCTGCGGTCGGTGGTGACCCGCATCCGCTCGACCGACCGGGCGGCGGCGGCGACCCCGGTGCGCGGCGCCGTCACGACGACCCCGGTGCGGGCGAGCGGCGGAGGCGAATCCGCCACTGCGCTCATCCAGCTCGCACTGCGCGCCAACCGCAGGCTGCGCGTGGGATACGTCGACGCACAGGGATCGGCGAGCCGGCATGTGGTGACCCCGAAGATCCTCGGCGCCGGCCAGCTCGTGGCCGTCGAGGAGGGCAGTGATGACGAGCAACGGTTCTCGCTGCACCGCCTCACCAGCGTCGAGCTGCTCGACGCCTGAGTCCAGCGGGTAGAGACATCCTGTGAAAGACGTCTCATCCTTGGTAGCCTCGGGTATGACCGCGGCACCGAAACTCCCCGCTCGCGAACATCTCGGCCTCGTCGCCGACACCTACCAGCACGACCTCGTCGCGCGGATGAAACCCGCGCCGAAGCGTCGCCGGGTGAAGCGGCCGGTCGATCTGGTCACCGCCATCGGGCCTTCGCTCGCCGGCACCAACGTGATCATGCAGCTCGCCAATCCGAAGGTCGGGTACGGCGTCCACGAGAGCCGCGTGCCGTCGGGCAATGCGATCAAGCGGCCCATCAAACGGGGGCGCACCACCGGCACGTTCCTCGCCGTCGCACTGATGGGCTCCGACGACGACAAGGCCTACGTCCACGAGGCCGTCGGCCGCATCCACGACCAGGTGTACTCCACCCAGTCGAGTCCCGTTCGCTACAGCGGGAACGACTCGCGCCTGCAGCTGTGGGTCGCGGTGTGTCTGCTCAAGTACTTCATCGACCAGTACGAACTGCTCTATGGTCCGCTGAGCGCCGAGGAGAAGCAGATGGTGCTCGACGAGGCGCACCCGCTGGGCACCGCACTCAACGTTCCCCGGGACAAGTGGCCGGCGACCTACGACGAACTGCTCGTCTACTGGAACGCCGAATTGTCCTCACTGCGCATCGACGACCCGGTGCGCGACGAGCTCCGCAGCCTCGCCGACCTGTCCTTCCTGGAGTACCGGGTCGGAAAGCTCGGCACGCTGCTCCACGCCGCGATCGGGCCGTCGCTCGCCTACGCGATCAAGGCCGGGTTGCCGCCGGAGTTCCGCACGATGATGCGGTGGCGGTGGACCGAACGCGACGAACGCCGCTATCAGCGGGCGCTTGCCGGCTTCCGCCGCGTCGACCCACTGGTGGCACCCGTTCTGCGCGGGATCTTCCGGCTCAACATCATCGACCTGCGGGTCCGTCGCAAGCTCGGCATCCCCGTCTTCTGACTTCGCCGGGGTCTCTCGCGTCACAGCGCAGGCCCGACGCTGACAATCGTCGGTGCGATCTGGACAATGGAGCGGGTGACCGATGGACCCCTGATCGTGCAATCCGACAAGACGCTGCTGCTCGAGGTGGATCACCCCGACGCCGCGGCGGCGCGCGCGGCGATCGCACCCTTCGCCGAACTCGAACGCGCCCCCGAGCACGTCCACACCTACCGGGTCACCCCCCTCGCGCTGTGGAACGCCCGCGCCGCAGGTCACGACGCCGAACAGGTCGTCGATGCACTCGTGACGTACTCGCGGTACGCGGTGCCCCAGCCGCTGCTGATGGACGTCGTGGACACCATGGGCCGGTTCGGTCGCCTGCAACTGGTCAAGCATCCGGCGCACGGGTTGACCCTCGTCAGCCTCGACCAGGCGGTCCTCATCGAGGTGATGCGCAACAAGAAGGTCGCCCCGATGCTGGGTGCGCGCATCGACGACGACACGGTCATCGTGCACCCGTCCGAGCGGGGTCGCCTCAAGCAGGTGCTGCTGAAGGTCGGCTGGCCGGCCGAGGACCTCGCCGGATACGTCGACGGCGAGGCACACGCCATCGACCTCGCCCAGGACGACTGGCAGCTGCGTGACTACCAGGAGATGGCAGCCGACTCGTTCTGGGCCGGCGGCTCGGGCGTGGTGGTGCTCCCCTGCGGTGCCGGCAAGACGATGGTCGGCGCGGCGGCGATGGCCAAGGCCGGCGCGACGACGCTGATCCTGGTGACCAACACGGTCGCCGGCCGCCAGTGGAAACGTGAACTCATCGCGCGCACGACGCTCACCGAGGAGGAGATCGGCGAGTACTCGGGCGAGCGCAAGGAGATCCGTCCCGTCACGATCGCCACCTACCAGGTGATGACACGGAAGTCGAAGGGCGAGTACAAGAATCTGGACCTTTTCGACTCCCGCGACTGGGGTCTGATCATCTACGACGAGGTCCATCTCCTCCCCGCACCCGTCTTCCGGATGACCGCCGACCTGCAATCGCGTCGTCGACTCGGCCTCACCGCGACCCTGGTCCGCGAGGACGGCCGCGAGGGCGACGTCTTCAGCCTGATCGGACCCAAGCGCTACGACGCCCCGTGGAAGGACATCGAGGCGCAGGGGTGGATCGCGCCGGCCGACTGCGTCGAGGTCCGGGTGACGCTGACCGACGAGGAGCGTCTGCAGTACGCGGTCGCCGAGCCCGAGGAGAAGTACAAGCTCTGCTCGACGGCCCACACCAAGGTCAACGTGGTCAAGGCGATCCTCGACAAGCACCGGGGTCAGCAGACCCTGATCATCGGCGCCTACATCGATCAGCTCGAGGAACTGGGCCGCGAACTCGATGCCCCGGTGATCCAGGGCTCGACGAAGAACAAGGAACGCGAGGTCCTGTTCGACCGGTTCCGCTCCGGCGAGTTGCAGACCCTTGTCGTGTCGAAGGTGGCGAACTTCTCCATCGACCTGCCTGAGGCGTCGGTCGCGGTGCAGGTGTCGGGGACGTTCGGGTCACGCCAGGAGGAGGCCCAGCGGCTCGGCCGGTTGTTGCGACCGAAACGCGATGGCGGACAGGCGCATTTCTACTCGGTGGTGTCGCGCGACACCCTCGACGCCGACTACGCCGCGCACCGCCAACGGTTCCTCGCCGAGCAGGGATACGCCTACCGCATCACCGACGCCGACGACCTCCTGGGCCCGACGATCGGTGAGGGTTCAGCCGGCTGAGTCACAACTCGGCGCCTGGAGCGACCACCGGATAACCGAGCGCAGACGCACCCGCCGTGAGTCGTTGGTCGTAGGCGACGAACGCGGTCATCTCGGCGCGGATCACGGTTGCCGAGGCCAAGTGCAAGGCGTCGAGCGAGCGCAGCGAGGACGGGCCGATCGATTCGGCGATGTCGATGACGGCGGCGCTCAGCGGGATCACGTCCAGAGCATCGAGGAGATCACGCGCTCGCTCATGAAGGCCCGGGCTGCCATCACGCAACGCGGTGCGCATCAATTCGACTCGTCCCAGCGCACTCGTCACGGTCGGGACCCCTGGACGCAGCGCGAACCACTCGATCAGCGGTGCGGTCTCGGCCTCGCGCACCACGAGTTTCACCATCGCTGAGGTGTCGAGATAGATCAACGATCCTCGCGAACCTGGTCGAGGACTTTGGTGAGCGCGCGCGTCGGCAACGTCTCGGGGTGCAGCCCGGTTATGCCGCCCGCACTGCGGGCCGGCACGAGTATCCCGGCCTCGATGAGCGCTTCTCTACTTCTTTCCCCCGCAGACACCGGGACCAACCGCGCAACCGTGCGGCCTCGGTTGGTGATGGCCAACTCTTCCCCGGCCTCGACTTGCGCGAGATACCGCGAGGCGTGCTGCCTGAGCTCGCGGATACCGATCGTCCTCATTCCTGCAGGGTAGCACCTGAAGTGCTACTTGCCCCGTGCTCCCTGAGGAGCGCCCGGAGCTTGCGGAGGGCGCGTCCACTGCTCCCTGAGGAGCGCCCGGAGCTTGCGGAGGGCGCGTCACGAAGGGTCGATTCACGTCTCGACGAGGCAGTACCCGATCGACTCCGGCTCGTAGAAAACCCATGTCGTCTCCTCGCCCGAACAAGTCACCGACGCATCCGACCGCGTCGTGACACGGGCGAGGACGGTCTGCGCCGTTGCGGCGCTCGTGCAGGGGGCTTCCCGGTAGTCGGCGAGGGAACCGCCCGACAGCGGCACCAGATAACACAGATCCTCGTAGAAATTCGGCGTGAGACAGACCTTGTCGGAGCTGCCCGGGAAGGTGAGTGTCGAGTTCTGCGGGCTCGCACACGATGTCGACGCGGCGATCTTCGAGGCGGTGTAGAAGTTGAGACCGGCCGAGTCGCAGTCGACCTTCGACGCGTTCACGCTCGTCGCCGATCCGGAGTCGGTCGCGATGCCGATGCACTCGCCGACCTGCACGTCCCCCGGTCCGTTGACCGGCGACGTGGAGGAGTCGGTGGTGCGGGGAGCAGACGTGCCGGCGGCGGACGTCGAGGTCTCCGGCCCGGCGGCCGTGGTGGAGCGCGACGTCGAGGTGTCACTCGCGGTCGGTGCACTCGACACCTGCGTCGCCACGTAGACGACCCCGGCCGCGATCGCGAGCACGAGGACGGCCGCGAGTGACCCCAGTGCGATCAGCAGCCCGGACCGCTTCTTCGGCGGTGGTGGTGGTGCGTAGCCACCCTGCGAGGGGAACCCGCCGGGGTAGGTCCCCGGCTGCGACTGATACGGCGAATACTGCTGCGGCCCTTGGGAATAGGACACGGGGTTCACCGGAACGGGCGGGGCCGCCGGAACCGGCGGCACGGGCGACGGCGCGCGCACCGTCGGCTCCTTGGACAGCTGAGGAACGGTGAGCGCGCGTTCGAGGTCGACGGCGAAGTCGCGGCACGACCCGTACCGGCGGTCCGGCTCTTTCGCGAGGGCGCGACCGAACACCGCGTCGACATCGCCCGAAATACCCGGACGCAGGGTGGACGGTCGCGGCGGCATCGCCTGCAGGTGGCCGGCGATGATCGAGGCGGTGCCGGCACCCTGGAACGGCGGCCGCCCGGTGAGCAGTTCGAAGACGGTGGCCGCGAGCGCGTACTGGTCGGCGCGACCGTCGACCGGATCGCCGAGCAACTGTTCGGGTGAGGCATACGCGACGGTGCCGAGGAAGACGTTGGTCCAGGTGAGATGACTGACGTCCTGCTCCGACTTGGCGATCCCGAAGTCCGCGAGCAACACTCGCGGCTCCGGACCACCCGCGCCCTGCAGCAGGATGTTGGCCGGCTTGACGTCGCGATGAAGCAGCCCCGTCGCGTGGGCCCGGTCGAGCGCGGCGCCCACCGCGCGCACGATCGCGATCACCGTCGCGGTGTCGAGTCCCCGCGGGTTCTGCCGAAGCAGCTTCAGCGCGTCGATGCCGTCGATGTACTCCATCGCGATCCATAGGTGGCCGTCGTACTCACCGGAATTGAAGATCGTCACGATCGACGGGTGGACGACGCTCGAGGCGTGCTCGGCCTCTTTGACGAACCGCTGCCGGTACATCGGGTCGCGACTGAGATCGGCGGGCAACACCTTCAGCGCCTCGTTCCGTGGCAGGTGCGGGTGCCGCGCAAGGTAGATCTCGCCCATGCCACCCCGGCCGACGAGTCGGATGATGGTGTAGCCGGCGAAGTGCTCGCCGGGATTGCGCGGCATCGCTCCTCCTCACCCGTGTCGGCGACTGGGGTCAGTCTGTCACCCCCGCAGCGCCCACCGCGACCGTTGAAGAGAGGACCTGTGCCACTGTTGGAACATGTCATCCGCGAACCGGACAGTCGACCGCCTGCGTCCGTTCACCACGACGATCTTCGCCGAGATGTCGGCGCTGGCCGTCGAGCACGACGCCGTGAACCTCGGACAGGGCTTTCCCGACACCGACGGGCCGGCATCGATGCTCGATGCCGCGCGCGAAGCCATCAGTGACGGTCGCAATCAGTACCCGCCGGGTATCGGTGTGCCGGAGTTGCGGCACGCGGTCGCGCGGCAGCAGCGTGACCGGTACGGCCTGGACTACGACCCCGACCGCGAGGTGTTGATCACGGTCGGCGCGACCGAGGCGATCGCCGGTGCCGTCGTCGGTCTGGTGGAGCCGGGTGACGAGGTCATCATGATCGAGCCCTACTACGACGCCTACGCCGCCGCTGTCGCGATGGCCGGGGGTGTGCGGCGCGTCGTGCCGCTGGTCCCCGACGGCGACGGCTTCCGTCTTGATCGCGAGCGGCTCGCCGCGGCCTTCGGGCCGAAGACGTCGATGGTGGTGGTGAACAGCCCGCACAATCCGACGGGGACCGTGCTGTCGACCGACGACCTCGCCGAGATCGCACGGCTGTGCGTCGAGCACGACGTCATCGCCGTCACCGACGAGGTCTACGAATACCTCGTCTTCGACGGACGGACGCACACCCCGCTCGCGGCGCTACCGGGTATGCGGGAACGCACGCTGCGTATCTCCAGCTCCGGCAAGACCTTCAACTGCACCGGCTGGAAGGTCGGCTGGGTGAGCGGTCCGCCCGAGCTCGTCGGCGCGGCGCGGACGGCGAAGCAATACATGTCCTATGTCGGCTCCGGGCCGTTCCAACCCGCGGTGGCACACGCGCTGGAGCACGAGTTGGACTGGGTCCGCGAGTCGGCGCGGGGGCTGCAGGCCAAACGCGACCTGATCTCGACCGCGCTGTCCGACGCCGGTTTCGTCGTACACCGTAGCGAGGCAACCTATTTCGTCTGTGCCGACCCTCGTCCCCTCGGCGTCGACGACGGCATCGAGTTCTGCCGAACGCTGCCCGAACGCATCGGCGTGGCCGCGGTGCCGGTCTGTGTGTTCACCGACGACCGCGAACCCTGGCACCACATGCTCCGGTTCGCGTTCGCCAAACGCGACGACGTGATCGCCGAAGCCGCCGAGCGGTTGCGCCGGTTGTGACTCCACCCCGCCGGTTGAGCCGGCACCGAGCGGAGCCGCCGGGCCGAGCAAGCGACGAAGGAGCGCGTCGAGGTCGAGGCGCCGAGTCGAAGCCACTTGGTGACCACCCCCGCTGGTTGAGCCGGCCCCGAGCGCAGCCGCCGGGCCGAGCAAGCGACGAAGGAGCGCGTCGAGGTCGAGGCGCCGAGTCGAAGCCACCTGGCGACCACCCCCGCTGGTTGAGCCGGCACCGAGCGCAGCCGCCGGGCCGAGCAAGCGACAAAGGAGCGCGTCGAGGTCGAGGCGCCGAGTCGAAGCCACTTGGCGACCACCCCCGCTGGTTGAGCCGGCACCGAGCGCAGCGAGGCGCCGAGTCGAAGCCACTTGGTGACCACCCCCGCTGGTTGAGCCGGCACCGAGCGCAGCGAGGCGCCGAGTCGAAGCCACTTGGCGACCACCCCCGCTGGTTGAGCCGGCACCGAGCGCAGCGAGGCGCCGAGTCGAAGCCACTTGGTGACCTCGACAAGCTCGGCCAGCGGAAGGAGGCTCGGCCAGCGGGCGGGGCAATGCGGCTCAGCGCAGCGCCGGGATCACCCGCTGCTCGAACATCTCGAGGTCCTCGCGGTCGACGGCGATGTTCGGGAAGTAGCAGATCCCGTAGGACATCCCGGCGTCGGCGAGCCCGCGAAGGTTCTCGGCGACCTGTTCAGGCGTCCCAACCGCGGGCATCCCCCGGAACGCGCCCAAACTGCCGGACGCCGCGTCGGGTCCGACGATATTGCTCAGCCGGGCTTCGAGGTCGGTGAGCTTGCGCTCCACGTCGGCCTCGGTCTCGCCGAGCATCACGTTGTAATTGGCCGAGCGGGTGATCGACTCGAAGTCGCGTCCGAGGTCGGCGCAATGTTGTTGCAGGACCGACGATTTGTGCGCGAACCCGTCCGGCGTGCCGTCGAAGTTGGTGTAGTCGGCGTACTTCGCCGCGATCCGCAACGTCTTCTTCTCCCCGCCGCCGGCGATCCATAGTGGCAGCCGCCCGGCCGTGGGCTGCGGGGCGCAGATGGCGTCGTCGACGGTGTAGTGCTTGCCGTCGAGCGTCGCCCGTCCGGTCTCCCAGGCCTGCTTCATGATCTGCACTCCCTCGTCGAGCCGCGCCAGCCGCTCACCCGCCGACGGGAATCCGTAACCGTATGCACGCCATTCGTGTTCGTACCAGCCGCCACCGATGCCCATCTGCACGCGACCGCCGGAGATCAGGTCCGCGGTGGCGGCGACCTTCGCGAGGTACATCGGGTTGCGATAACCCATCGCGGTGCACATCTGGCCGATCTCGACCCGACTCGTGGTGGCGGCCAGGGCGGCCACGAGAGTCCACGCCTCATGCGTGGCCTCGTCGGTGGGCAGCGGGACGGTGTGGAAGTGGTCGTACACCCAGATCGAGTCCCAGCCGCCCGACTCGGCGCGGTCGGCGACCGACGACATCACCCCCCACTGGTCCGCAGGTTCCACACCCACGAGATCGAGACGCCAGCCCTGGGGAATGAAGAGTCCGAATCGCATGCGGTCCAACTTACGCGCCGCGATCTCTTGGAAACTTACAAGCAGTCCGGACTGTTTGTGCTATCGTCACTGATGTGACCGAGCCCACCCGCGCCCCGCGTCGTCGTACGCAGGCCGAACGCACCGCGACCACCCGTGCGCTCATCCTCGACGCGGCCGTCGACGCCCTCGTCGACGTCGGCTACGCAGCCACCACCACGCAAGAGGTGAACCGCCGCGCGGGCATCTCGCGCGGCGCCCTGCTGCATCACTTCCCCACCCGGGAATCGCTGGTGGTCGCCGCGGTCGGGCACCTCGTAGAACGCCGGCTGGCAGAGATCCTGTCGCGGCCCCGCACGGGCGACGAGGGACTCGAGATCCTCGTCGAGGCGTTCAGCGGCCCGCTGTTCGACGCCGCTCTCGAGTTGTGGGTCGCCGCCCGCTGCGACGTCGGGCTACGAACCGCGATCATCCCGCTCGAACAACAGGTCTCCGACGCCCTCGCCGTCGGTTGTGCCGAGTTGTTCGGCGACCGGTACACCGCCGCGGAACTCGAACTCACCATCGAACTCGCACGCGGACTCGCGGTGTCGCGCATCCTGCGCTCGCCCGACGCCGACCGCGCGCTGCTCGACCGACTCCTGCCCGTATGGAAGGAACTCCTGTCTCATGACTGAACCCAGTCCGACCCTCGCGCAGCAGGACACGCTGCCCCGGCGCGTCGACGTCCTCGTCGTCGGTGTCGGATTCGGCGGCCTCGCCGCCCTGCATCGTCTGCGAAAGGACCATCCGCAGCTGCAGACCCTGGCGATCGAGCGCGGCGACGGCGCGGGTGGTGTCTGGCGCGAGAACGACTACCCGGGCGCGGCCTGCGACGTCCCGACGTCCTTGTACTCGTTGTCGTTCGCGCCGAACCCGGAGTGGTCGCACACCTACGGGCGTCGCGACGAGATCCATCGGTATCTACGCTCGGTCGCAGTCGATTTCGCCGATCAGATCCGATACAACTGCGCGCTGACGTCGGCGCGCTGGGACGGTGGCACGCAGGAGTGGGTCGTCGACACGACCGACGGTGAGATCCGGTGCCGCTACCTGGTCGCCGCGCCCGGCGCCCTGTCCGAACCCGGCCTGCCGACCGTCCCCGGCGCCGACGAGTTCACCGGCACGATGTTCCACTCCGCCGACTGGGATCATTCCCACGACCTGCGCGGTCGACGCGTCGCGATCGTCGGCACCGGCGCGTCGGCGATCCAGATCGTGCCCGAGATCGTGGACGAGGTCGGACATCTCACGGTCTTCCAGCGCACCCCCGCCTGGGTCGTCCCGCGTCTGGACCGCAACATCGGCACGCTCGAACGCGCGCTCTATCGTCGGGTTCCCGGTATCCACCGACTGGTCCGGCGGATGGTGTGGACCTATCGCGAGTCCTACGTCCTCATGATGGCCCGCAACCCCAAGCTGCTGCCGATCGCGAAGACCATCGCGCTGGCCCAGCTGCGTGTCCAGGTCCGCGACCGCGCGTTGCGTCGTCGGCTCACCCCCGACTACACCATCGGCTGCAAGCGGATGTTGTTGACCAACAAGTGGTTCCCCGCCCTCCAGCATGACAACGCGACCGTCACCGGCGCGATCACCCGCCTCACCGCACGCGGCGCCGTCGACGACCAGGGTCGCGAGCACGAGGTCGACACGGTCGTCTTCGCGACCGGGTTCACCCCCACCGAGCCGCCCATCGCGTCGGCGATCACCGGGCGCGACGGCCGCACGCTGGCCCAGGCGTGGAAGGGTTCACCGCGCGCCTACCGCGGGGTCGAGGTCCACGGCTTCCCCAATCTGTTCTTCCTGTACGGCCCCAACACGAATCTCGGTCACAGCTCGATCGTGCTGATGCTGGAGCCGCAGGCGTACTACATGAGCAAGGCCCTCGCCGAACTCTCGCGTAGCGGCCGGTCGACCTTCGAGGTCACCGAGGATGCGCAGGACCGCTACAACTCCGAACTCGATCCCGAACTCGAACGCACCGTCTGGAATTCGGGTGGCTGCTCGAGCTGGTACCTCGACTCCACCGGTCGCAACTCGGTGATGTGGCCGAAGTTCACGAGCGACTTCCGCCGGATGATGTCGTCCTTCGAACCCACCGACCACCGCTTCGACGCCGCGATCCCCGTCGCACCCGTCGACCAGGCCGTCACCACCGGATCAGACACTGCATCCGACGCCACCGAATCCGACACCGAGAGGACCGTCGCACCGTGAGTTCCACCCCTGACCATTACGACGCCATCGTCATCGGCTCCGGTTTCGGCGGATCGGTTGCGGCCCTGCGACTCACCGAGAAGGGCTACCGCGTCGCGGTCATCGAGTCCGGTCGGCGTTTCTCCGACGGCGAGCTGCCCAAGACGAGCTGGCGCCTCAAGGACTACGTCTGGGCACCCGCGCTCGGACTGTTCGGGGTGCAGCGCATGCACCTGCTGCGCGACGTGCTCGTGATGGCCGGTGCGGGCGTCGGCGGTGGATCGCTGAACTACGCGAACACCCTGTACCGTCCGCTGCCGACGTTCTTCGACGACCCGCATTGGGGATCGATCACCGACTGGGCATCCGAGCTCGACCCGTACTACGACCAGGCCTCACGCGTGCTCGGCGTGACCACGTATCCGAAGGTGACGCCCGCCGACCGCGTGATCCGCAAGGTCGCCGAGGAGATGGGAGTCGGCGACACCTTCGTCCACACCCCGGTCGGCGTGTTCTTCGGCGAGGCGGGCAAGACGGTCGACGACCCGTTCTTCGGCGGCGCCGGCCCGGCACGCACCGGGTGCACCGACTGCGGCGCCTGCATGACGGGATGTCCGGTGGGAGCGAAGAACACGCTCGTCAAGAACTACCTCTACCTGGCCGAACAGGCCGGTGCCGAGATCATTCCGATGACGACCGTGGACACCGTCCGGCCGCGTTCGGGCGGCGGGTACGTCGTGGAGTCGCACCGGTCGGGCCGACGCTGGTCGCGCCGCGGGCGCCGCACCTTCACCGCCGATCACGTGGTGTTCGCCGCCGGGACGTACGGCACCAACAAGCTGCTGCTGGACATGCAGCAGGGCGGCCACCTGCCCGGGCTGTCGTCGCGCCTGGGCAAGGTGGTCCGCACCAACTCCGAGGCGGTCCTGGCCGCCACCGCACGCGACCTCGACATCGACTACACCGAGGGTGTCGCGATCACGTCGTCGTTCCACCCCAATGACCACACGCACATCGAACCCGTGCGATATGGCAAGGGCAGCAACCTCATCGGCATGTTGCAGGCCATTCTCGTCGACGGTGGCGGTCCGCTGCCGCGACTGCTGCAGGCGCTGATCGAGATGGTCCGTCACCCGGTGATCACGCTTCGCGGACTCTCGGTACGACGCTGGTCGGAGCGCACCATCATCGCACTCGTCATGCAGACCGCCGACAACTCGCTCGAGTTGTTCTCGCGCCGAGGTCGTTTCGGCCCGATGCTGCGCAGCCGGCAGGGCGAGGGCGATCCCCCGCCGACGTGGATCCCGGAGGGACACGAGGCGGTGCGCGCCGTCGCACGCGAGATCGACGGCGACGCCGGCGGTTCCATCGTCGACCTGCTGAACATCCCGATGACGGCCCACTTCCTGGGCGGCTGCTCGATCGGACGCTCGGCGGCCGACGGCGTGGTGGACCCGTACCACCGGGTGTTCAACCACCCGGGGCTGCACATTGTCGACGGCGCGACCGTCTCGGCCAACCTCGGCGTCAACCCGTCGCTGACCATCACCGCGCAGGCCGAACGCGCCCTGGCGATGTGGCCCAATGCCGGCGAGGCCGACCCGCGGCCCGAGCTCGGTGCGGCGTACCGGCCCGTCCAGCCGGTGGAGCCCCACCACCCGACGGTCCCCGCCCACGCGCCCGGCGCGCTGCGCCTCCCGATCACGCCGGTCTCCGACGCCACTCGCGCCGGCTGACCCGACCCCCCGCTGGTTGAGCCGGCACCATCCACTGCTGGTTGAGCCGGCACCGAGCGAAGCGAGGCGCCGAGTCGAAGCCACCTGGCGACCGATCATGCGAGGTGACCTCAACGCACGCGACCTCCCCGCGACGCTCGACCAACCCCCGCTGGTTGAGCCGGCACCGAGCGAAGCGAGGCGCCGAGTCGAAGCCACTTGGCGACCGATCATGCGAAGTGACCTCAACGCACGCGACCTCCCCGCGACGCTCGGCCAACCCCCGCTGGTTGAGCCGGCACCGAGCGAAGCGAGGCGCCGAGTCGAAGCCACTTGGCGACCGATCTGCGAAACCTGCCAACGACCCTGAGGACAGACTCGCCACGATCCGCTGGCTGTGGAGACCACGACCGATTCGTCGCAGCAATCCTCGACAGTCACACCATGAGTGGCTTCCTCTACATCCTCGAATGTTCCGACGGCACGCTGTACGTCGGGAGTACTCGGAACGTCGAGCATCGAGTCGACCAGCACCAGACCGGAAACGGCTCGCGCTACACGCGTCCTCGTCGGCCGGTCCGGCTCGTATTCCAGCAGGAGTTTCCCAACATCGGCGAGGCTTACGCGGCCGAGCGCCGTGTCCACGGCTGGTCTCGCGCGAAACGGTCCGCCCTCGTCGCAGGACGGTTCGACCTGCTTCCGGAACTGTCGCGCACGAATCCTGGATAAGGCGCTCGAACACACGTGCGACCTGGGTGTAGCCTGAAGTCATGTCTCTCGGCACCCAGGGCTCTTTGTTCTCCGAGCAGGCTGCAGAGCCGACGCTCGGCGACCTGTCGACATCGATCTCGCGCCGTCCGCTGACCGAGGGGGCGTGGGTCGACCTGTGTCCCGGTTGGATCAGTGGTGCCGACGAGCTCTTCGACCGCCTCCGCGAGTGCGTCCCCTGGCGGGCCGAGCGTCGTCGTATGTACGAGCGGGTGGTCGAGGTCCCGCGGCTCGTCTCGATCCACCAGGCCGATGACCGATTCCCCGACCCGATCATCACCGGCGCACGCGCCGCATTGACCGAGCACTACCGCGCCGAACTGCCGGAGGGATTCGCGACTGCCGGGATCAGCCTCTATCGCGACGGCAATGACTCGGTTGCGTGGCACGGCGATCGCATCGGCCGGGCATCCACACACGACACGATGGTCGCCATCATCTCGCTCGGTTCACCTCGGCCACTGATGCTCAGACCCCGCGGTGGCGGACGGTCACTGAAATTCACGCTGTCGTCGGGCGACCTACTCGTCATGGGCGGCAGTTGTCAGCGCACCTGGGAGCACGCGGTTCCCAAGGTGCGCGGCGTCGGTGCCCGGATCAGCATTCAACTGCGGCCGCCCGGGGTGTGGTGACCTGGGCCGCCCTCCGCTGGCCGAGCAGCGTCGACCGAGCGCAGCGAGAACGCCGCGCCCGTCGAGGTCACCAGGTGGCTTCGACTCGGCGCCTCGCTTCGCTCGGTCCCGGCTCAAACAGCGGGGGCAGTTGTCTACGCACACGCCGATCCTCATGCTTTAATCATTTCGTTATAAACCGCGAGGACCGAGAGAAGTCGATGAAGCGCACCCGTATCGCCGCCGCCCTGCTCGCCACCGCCGCACTGGCACTGCCCGTCGCACCGGCGACCGCCAACCCGCTCGACACACTCTTCGGAAGCGCGAGCGGCAGCCTCGACTCCGGCAGCTCCGCGCTCGGCTCGTCCGGCGGCGACAAGGTCACGCACTACGGCAAGCTCGGCCGCCCCGGCGCACCGAACGGCATCAAGTCGATCAACGTCTGGGTGTACACACCGAACAACACCGCGGCCGTCGTGCCCAACACCTATCCGAAGAACTCGCGTCTGGGCGTGCGCTGGAACTCGATCATCGACGCCGGGCCGATCGTCGACGGCAACGAGTGCCGCATGGAGGTCCGCTTGTCCGGACCGAAGGTCCCCAAGCAGGCCTCGCTGTTCAAGACCCAGGACTGCACCGCGGTGAAGTCCTACTTCTTCAAGGGCGCAGGCGATTTCACGATCCGCGTCACCGACACCATCTCGGGCGCGTCGAACAGCATCGCGTTCAGCGTCCAGTAGTCGGGCCTTTTTCAACCGGTTCAGCGCACCCCGACGAAGACCTGGATGGGGAGAATGCACTCCCCCGCTCTCGTCGGCGCTCCGGTGGTCACGACCGACAGTTGCCCCGGGCTTCTCCAGGGCCCATACGCTTCGAAGGTCGTGGCGTAGAGCGCCGGAACGATGCAGCCCGCCTCCACCCGGTGCTCACCGGTGCCACCACTGCAGTACGACGCCGAGACGACGATCGCCGACCCCGCCACGCAACCGGTGGGTTCGGCCGATGCCGAGGACGCGGACACCGCCGACAGCGCAGCACTGCCGACGCACAGGGCGCCGGCAACCAGGGTGCGCGCCAGGATCACCGCACGCCCGTGATCGCGATGACGGGGAGTATGCACTTCCCGACGTTCGTCTGAGCGCCGATGGTCACGACCGACAGCTGCCCCGGTGCGCGCCAGGGGCCGTTTGCGTTGGTGAGTGTCGCGACCATGGTCGAGTCCAGACATGCAGCCTGCACCCGATGCTCCCCCGTACCACCACTGCAGTAGGACGCGGCGACGACGACGGCCGCCCCGGCGACGCAACCGGTGGGTTCGGCCGATGCCGACGGGGCCGCGACGGTGGAGAAGGTCGCGCCGGCAACGCATGACGCTCCGGCCAGGACGATGCGCAAGGAACGTTTCGAGAGAGTCATGCCGAGAAATCTAAGGCACGCAAGCGTCCGAAGTTCTCTATCTCGAACATCATTCGTCCGATCATGGGAACGGACGAGGCGGTGACTCGGCTCTCAGCCGACGGCCCCGACGTCGAACTTCTCCCCCGTGAGCCGCTCCGATTCCTCCCAGAGCGCGGTCCGGAACTCGACGTCGTCGGCGGCCTTCTTGTAACCGCTGCGTCCGGGGGCGCCGCGCATCCCGAAGAACTGCGTCGGCCCGTAGAACGTCCCGGATTTCGCATCCGGCAGGGTCGCCGCGTACAGCTGGGGCAGCGCCCCGTCGGCCGCCGGCTGGGCGATCGGCAGCTTGTTGCCCAGCTTCGCGAAGAAGTCGGAGAAGTTCTCGCTTCTGCCCTGCAATTCCGTTGAGGCGTAACCCGGATGGGCGATCAACGACTTCTTCGACGACCCGGCCGCCGCCAGCCGTGCGGCGAGCTCCTTGCCGAACATCAGGTTGGCCATCTTGGAGTCGCCGTAGGCCCGCCAGCGCCGGTAGCGGCGCTGTTCCCAGTTCAGGTCGTCGAGTTGGATGTCGCCGATCTGGTGCATCGTCGACGACACGGTGACCACCCGTTCGGTGATCTTCGGCAGCAGCAGCGCCGTGAGAGCGAAATGCCCGAGATGATTGGTGCCGATCTGCATCTCGAAACCGTCGGTGGTGCGTCGAAACGGGACCGCCATCAGTCCCGCGTTGTTGATCAGCACGTCGGCGCCGGTCACCCCGGCGGCGAAGGCTCGCACGGATTCGAGGTCGGCGAGGTCCAGTTTGGCGACGGTCGCCTTCGGCCCCAGCTCCGACGCCACGGCATCGGCCTTGGCGGTGTTCCGGCACGCCAGCACCACCTCGGCACCGGCGCGGACGAGCACCTTCGCGGTCTGATACCCGAGACCGCTGTTGGCGCCGGTCACCACGAACGTCCGGCCCGTCTGGTCCGTCACGTCCGCTGTCGTCCAACCACTCATCGCGACCCCCTGGGATGCGTTGTCTCGCCCGGCACCGACGCCGGGCTCGTGCGACCCACGCTATTGACACACCCGGAAGGCGTCAACGAGTCACCCGCCGAAGAATGTGGTCAGCCGCAACGGGTTGGCGCCGACGATGCGACGCGCGGGCCGTAGCAATTCCGCGATGAGGTTGGTCGACGTCCCCAACCGCTCGACGAGTTCGATCGGCGCATGGAAGGCGGTGGGCTCGGAACGCCCGCGCATGATCCGCGTGCCGAGCAGCTTCCACTCCTGCGCTTCCTCGCCGGCGGCGTCGATGGCCGCGCCGCTGGCCAGAGCCGGGATGCGTCCGGTCTTGGCCATGTCGGACAGCCGAGCGCACTCGTTGACCGGGTCGCCGATGACGGTGTACTCGTAGCGTCGTTCGGCGCCGATGTTGCCGGCGAACGCCTCCCCGTAGGAAACGCCGATCCCCCAACGGATGTCGAGGCTGCTGGCGAGCCGGTCCGCGAGGTCGCGGGCGGCGCCGAGCGCGGCGCCCGCGGGGTCGTCGATCTCGACGGGCGCGCCGAAGACGGCGAGCGCGGCGTCGCCCTCGAATTTGTTGACGAAGCCCGAATGTTGATCGACGACGTCGGCGACGATGCTGAAGAAGGCATTGAGCAGGGCGGCGGTGTCGTCCGGACTACGCTGCTGCGCCAGCCCCGTCGATCCGACGATGTCGACGAACAGGACGCCGACGCGGGTGTTGGTGCCGTGCATGCCGACACCGTCGGAGATCGCGAGCTCGGCCACGGTGTCGCCGACGTGTCGCGCGAATATCTCACGCATGCGGTCCCGTTCGGCGAGACCTTCGACCATCCTGTTGAAACCGTGTTGCAGCACACCGAGTTCCGAGGAGTCGTACACGGGCACGCGAGCCTTGTAGTCGCCGTGGTCCACGCGGTGCACCGCCCGGCGCATCTCCGTCAGCGGATCGGTGATCGCCTGCCCCACAAGCGCGATGACACGGGCTCCGGATGCGAGGCCCACCAGGCAGAGGATCACGGTCGTCCAGTCGACCGCGCCGTAGACATCGGGCAGCAGACCGGTCCAGCGCCCCGCGTTGACCGTCAGCAGACCGACCATCGGCACCGCCGAGCTCACCGCCCACACGGCCAGCATCCGCACGCGCACACCGTTCATGACGTGGTTCGTGGGGAAGTCCTCGAGGACGACGACGGCCAGGGGGCGGGCCGCGCGTTCGGCGAACAGATAGGTGAGACAGGCACTCGACATACCGGCCAGCGCGAAGGCGACCGCGACGCCGGCGACGGTCGCGGTCGTGAGCTCTTCGGCGATGAACACGTAGAACAGCGCCGCCGCGCTCCAGGAGACGACCGTGACTCCGAGCTGCACGATCGGTATCCGCTGTACGGCGCGTCGACGGGCATGGTCGGCGGGTTGACAGCTGATGAACCAGCGCAGCTGGGGCCGGACCGCCAGCATCCCCAACAGCAGATTCGTGAGGATGCCGACGATGATCGCACCCACGACCACGGGAAAATTCGGCGCGCCCAGCGTCTCGTCGAAGGTGAGTTGGCCGCCGTTGAAGGCGAGTTGGACGAGCAAGAAGGTCTCGACGCCGATCACTGTATTGCTGGCGATCACGGCGGTCATCGCGGTGACGGTGGCGTGCAGGGCGATCTTGCTGCGCATGGGCGGGCCGATCCGGGCCCATCCCCGGGGGCTCGGAACCGTCGAGGTGCCCCACAAGAAACCCGCGGTGCGTCGGCGCAGACGTGTCCACGGCACACCACGACGGGTCCGGCGTGGTCGTCCCATCGGCTTCTCCTGCCTGACGGCGTTCCCCGAAGCCTACCCAAGGGAGAGCCGACCATCCCGCTGGTTGAGCCGCCACGCGGACGCGAAGCGGCCACACGGCCATCCCCCGCGGGTTGAGCCGCCACGCGGACGCGAAGCGGCCACGCGGCCATCCCCCGCTGGTTGAGCCGCCACGCGGACGCGAAGCGGCCACGCGGCCATCCCCCGCTGGTTGAGCCGCCACGCGGACGCGAAGCGGCCACGCGGCGTGTCGAAACCACAAATGGACCGGCACCTCACGGTGCCGGTCCATCGGGGATCGTGCGGATCAGGCCTGCAGGGCCTCGATCTCGAGCGTGATGGTGATCTTGTCGCCGACGACGACGCCACCACCCTCGAGCGGCATCTCGATGTCGATGCCGAAGTCCTTGCGGTTGATGACGACCTTCGCCTCGAAGCCGGCGACGGCGCCCTGGCCCATGCCGGGGTTGGTGCCCTCGAACTCGAGCTCGAGCGTGACGGGCTTGGTGACGCCCTTGAGGGTGAAGTCGCCGTCGAGGAGGTAGTCGTCGCCGTTCTGGCGGACGCCGGTGGAGACGAAGGTGGCCTTCGGGTACTTCTCGGCGTCGAAGAAGTCAGCGGACTTGATGTGGCCGTCGCGCTGCTCGTTGCGGGTGTTGATCGAGGTGACGTCGATCTCGGCCTGGACGGCGGGGGTCCCGTTCTCGTCGACGGTGATGGTGCCGGAGAAGGTGTCGAAGCTGCCGCGGACCTTGCTGACCATGAGGTGCTTCACGGAGAAGTTCACCGCGGAGTGCACGGTGTCGATGGTCCAGGTGCCGGCGGGGATGGGTGCCTTGACGGTGGTGGCGGAGGTCATGTCGTGGTCCTTCCAGGAATTTTCGGTTCGGGTCTCGATCGATGGCTGGTGGGCCTTCGCGACCCATCACCAGACACTAACCGGACCGCGGTCCGATTTCATCCCCACCCGCGTTGTGATCTACATCACCGGCGAACCATCAGTGCTCCGATCGCGGCGATGGCGATTCCACGCGGCGCCTCGTAGATGAATCCCGAGATCCCGGCGACCGCGGGAATCGGCAGCATGAAACCGACCATGCCGACGACGGTGAGGATGCCGATCCAGAGCGGGACCGCCCGGTTGCGGATGAGGCTGCCGCCGAACATCCCCATACCGACCAGCATCACGAGCCCGCCGACCGTGTTGAGCAGCGCGAAAGCGGTGGTGCCCAGCATCGAGTCGTCGGCGGCGATGAGCGCGGCCTTGTCCGGGTCATTCGCGAACGGGTACGCGACGAACAGCTCGACGATGAGGTGCCCGGTCGCGGTGACGAGATTGCCGACCGCGTAGGCGACAAGGCCGATCAGCCCGGCGATCCCGATCCGGGGTGCCAGCCACGCGTACATCCCGGGCAGGCCGAGCAGTAGCAGCGTCGTGCCGACGGCGAGCAGGATCTGCGCCCACGGTGAGCCCACCGCTTGAAGCGCCTCCACGGAGTGGGCCTCGCCGTCGACGATGGGATGCAACGTCCCGCCGGCGATACAGGCGACCCCGCCGAGGGTCAGGGCGCCGCCGCTGACACGGCGTAGGACCGGCCAGCTCGGGCTGCGAAACGGGCCGGGTGTGTCGCCATCCGACGCGTCGAGGTTCTGGTTCTGGGTGTGTGCAGTGGTTGTCATGACGCCAACGCTGACAACCCGCGCTGGTGTTAGCCTTGTGCGCGACTGGTGCGACCCGACGAACGGCGCGTGAGTTGGCTTCTGAACCACATCTGGCGATCCGGGTCCTGGGTCCACTGTCGGTCACGGCTGCCGACGGGTCGCCGATCCCGATGACAGCCCGCAAGCACGCCGAGCTGCTTGCCATCCTCGCCGCGGAACGGACCGCGTGCTCGCCTGAGCGGGTGACCGAGCTCCTGTGGCGTGGTCGTCCACCGGCGTCGGCGGCGAGCACACTGCACGGATACGTGTCCCGGCTTCGACGCTCGCTGGCCCCGACCGGCGTCGTCCGCATCGACACCGTCCCCGCGGGATACCTACTGCACTGCGACGGCGCAGTCACCGACCTCGATCTGCTGGACCAGTTCGGCCAGGAGGGATTGCAGCTCGTCCGGTCCGACCCCCGGGCCGGCGCAGAGGTGTTGTGCCGAGCGCTCGAACTATGGCGGGGCGAACCGCTTCCGGAGATCGCCGACATCGCCGACATCGCACCCGAACTCGTCCGGCTCGCGGAGATACGTGCCGAGTTCACCGAGACCGCAGCCGACGCGCTGCGCACGGTCGGCGAGTACCGTCGCTCGGTCGCGTTGCTGACGCCGCTCTGTCAACGGCACCCCTACCGCGAGGGCGCCGCGCGGACCCTCGCTCGTGCGCTGCACGACGACGGACGCACGGTCGACGCCCTCGGCGTACTGCGCCGACTCCGGCAGGCCCTCCGTGACGACCTGGGTCTCGATCCGCATCCCGACACGATCGCGCTGGAAGACGACCTGCTCGACCCGTCTCCCGCGGTCTCGCCGCTCTCCGCCACCTCCGCCACGCCGCAGCCGGTACGCGAACTCATCGGCCGAGTCGCCGAACACGCAGTGCTCGAACAGGTCTGGCAAACCGGCGCGGACCGTCCCGCGGGTGTGGTCCTCATCGGCCCGTCGGGCATCGGGAAGACCGCGCTGGTCGAGCACCTCATCGCACGGCACAGTGCCGTGGCCCGCCGCTTCATCGGCCGACCCGGCCCGCCCGGACCGACGTTCGGCGGCCTCGAGGAACTCTTCGGCGAGTCCCCGGTCTCCGTCCCGACGGCGCGAATCGTCGCCGACCTCACCGCCCGCATCTGGTCCGACGTCGCCGAGCACGGGCGGTCGGTGTTACTCGTCGACGACGCCCAGTGGCTCGACGCCGACTCGGCTCTTGTGCTGGGACGCGTGCTAGCAGGTATCGGACAGGCACCGATGACGGTCCTGGTCACCTGCCGCGACCCCGACGCCGGGCCCGTCGAGATCCTCCGGTCGACACTGAACCGGCACGGGCCGGTCGTCGAGGTGCGTCTGACCGAACTCGGCTCCGACGACATGCGCGCGTTGATCGTTCGGCGTCTCGAGCAGCTCGGTGACACGGGCCGGGTCGACGCTGACGCGCTGGTCGCGCAGTCATTCGGCAATCCTGCTGTGGCGCAACAACTGTGCACCATCGCCAGAACCGGGGCGCCGCCGGACCGGGACCATCCCGCCCGATCGATGTACTCGACGCGGTTCGACGATCTCTCCCCTGCCGCTCGTGCGATCGTCACGGCCGTGACGATCGCAGGCGGCGATCTCCCCGACGATGTGTTCACCGAGGTGGCCCGCACCCTCGGTCAGGGCGTGGCCGACGAGGCAGTCCGCAGCGGGCTCATCAGCCCCCTGAGGAGCGAGCTTGCGAGCGTCACCACCAGCCCCCTGAGGAGCGAGCTTGCGAGCATCACCACCAGCCCCCTGAGGAGCGAGCTTGCGAGCGTCACCACCAGCCCCCTGAGGAGCGAGCTTGCGAGCATCACGAAGGGTCTCGCCGACCACCTCTCGCGCGAGCAACGGGTCGAGGCGCACGCGCGGCTCGCCGCTGCTTTCGAAGCGGTGCGTCCCGACGATCTCGAGTCACTGGCCGTGCACCGCGTCGAGTGCGCCGTCGACGAGGACTCGACCGCCGTCGCCGCTCGCACATGCATCGGGGCGGCTCACCGCGCACTCTCGGCAACGGCCGATCATCGTGCGCTCGACCTGGCACGACGTGGGCTCGGTCTGCCCGGACTCGACCCCGACTCGACCGTCGAATTGCGCCGGATCGCCGGCACCGCCGCGCTGCGCATCGGGGAGTTCGATTCGGCTGCGGACTCTTTCGAATCGGCCGCGACGGTGAGTCGGCTGACGCGGGATTGGCCCGCCCTCGCCGAGACCGCACTGCTGTCGGCACCGAATGGGGTCGCGGGCTACTGGTCCGGTTACGGCGTCGTGCAGGCCGACCATGCCGCTCTCGCCCGCGAGGCACTGACGCACGGCGAGGCCCTGGACCCCGAAGTGGTTGCGCGCCTTCACGCATCGGAGGCAGCCCGGTTGACCGTCCTCGGCTTGCCGGGCGCCGACGACCATCTCGGTGCCGCACGTGTCGTCCACGACAGCGGTGCCGTGGATTTCGAGATCGACCTCGCCGAGTTCCTCGTCCGGTGGGTTCCCGACCGTCTGGCGGATCGACGCAAGATCGCCCGGGAGCTGTACGAACTGTCGGCCGGCGACCTCCACAAACGCGCCACCGCGCTGCATCTGCAACGTGTCTGCGCGTTGGAGGCGGCTGATCTGCGTCTGGCGCGACGCCTGTCCACCGAGTTCACCCGGCTCGCCGAACGTATCGGCGGTACCGATGTGGAGACGATGCAGTTGTGGTGGCAGGTGATGATCGCGCTGTTACGTGGCGACTACGACACCAGCACGGCACTGACCGAGACGTTCGCTGCGACGGTCGGCGGGCTGTCCGACCGTGCACGACTTCTCGCCGAGTCGTCGATGGCGACCAGCGCGTCGATCGCCGCGTGGCACCGCGGCGAGCTCGCCTCGGCGTTGCCGCCGTTCGATGCGCTCGCCGAAGAAGTGGACGAGGATTTCACCCTGGTGATCGCACTGGGCGCCGCCGAGAGCGGCGACCTCGACCGTGCCCTCGAACTCGCGACGGAGCTGACCGCGGACGTCGACCAGTGGGCCGGTTCGCGCGTGGTGGCGCGCGTTCCACTGCTCATCGAGACGCTCTACGCGGTGTCTCGCGATTCCCGTCACCGCGACGCCGCTGGTGAGATCTGCCGCCGCATCGAGCCGTTCACCGCCGACTGGTCGTCGGGCCTGGTGGTGCAATGGCCCGGACTCGTGTGTCTGGGACCCGCGACGCTGTACCGCGGAACCGCACGCGAGGTCGTCGGGCTGGATGGAACCGCCGACCTGCAGGATGCCGTCCGGGTGGCCCGCGACACGGGAGCCCGGCCCTACGTGCGTCGGGCCGAGCAGCGACTCGTCGCCGGCTGAGTGGCTATTTCCAGGCGAAGACCGGCTGCTCGAAGCCGTCGACCCGTGTCTGCCGGTTCCGCAGGACCACCTCGGCGAACTGGTAGATCACCGCGGCGGTCGGGGCGTGGACGAGGGAGCCGACGATGGGCAACTGGATGACCGGGAGATCCGACTGCGGGATCGTGAGGAACCGCGGTTCGACGAGAAGTTCCTCAAAGGTGACGAAGAACAGCAGCGCCACCTCGTCGGGATTGGGCGTCGGCTCCTGGTATTCCTCGGCCCAGCAGACGATCGGGGTGATCACGAAACCCGAGCGCGTCGGATAGTCGTCGAGCGCCCCGAGCACCGAGCTCGGCGGCAGCTGGATGCCGAGTTCTTCGTCGAGTTCGCGTAGGCCGGCCGTGACATGGTCCTCACCGGGGTCGAGCCGGCCACCGGGGAGTGCGAATTGGGCGGCGTGGCGTCGCATCGTCGTGGGACGCTTGCACAGCCAGATCCCCTGACGGCCGTCCTTCTCCGCTACTGCAAGGACGACCGAGGCGGCCCGTGCGCCCGGGACGTCCGCGGTCCGCCGGTCGAAGCCCTCGACACGCGCGGCAGCCACAGTCCGATCGAGATGAGTCACACCCTCAGTTGATCACGACTGCCGTCCGACGCGACGGACGCCTGCGCGAGGTGGTAACTCACGATGCTGAGGGCGAACAAACCCAGGGCGAGGTTGAACAGGGCACCGAAGCCCTCGAGCGCGAAGTCGACAAGAGCGTTCGACAGCATGAACACCAAGGCGGCGATACGCAGCCCTCGTAGCGGCCCGGCCGGCTCCACACCGCGCCGGCGCGCGACCATCGCCGGAAGCGCCAGGGCGAGTGTTGCGATCCCGCTGATCAACAGAATCCAGGTGGCGGGCGTGCTGCCGGTGAGTTCGATGTAGATGTCGAGTTCTTCGCTGCGGTCTCCGGAGAAGTAGAAGCTCAGCACGCCGACGATGACGGTCAGTGCGGACGCGATGACCAACCCCCACCCGACGACCGGAATCCATCGGGGACTGCGGAAGAAGTCCGGGATCAGGGCGACCGCCCGGTCGCGGAGTCGCATCAACCGGTCCGGCGTACCCTCGCTGGATTCGAGGAGCGCTCGGATGTGACCGATCGTCTCGACGTCGAGCCCCTTGCCCTCGGCCACCACGAGAAACTCTTCGGCCTGGCGTCGACGACGTTCCGGAAGCCCGTGCGCGACACCGTCGGCCGCGATGACCGCCGCATTGGCGAGCGCCTCGGCGCCGGTGGGCCGCTTGACATCCCGGACGACGCGGCTGATCAACAGGATCATCACGACGAGCACGTACATGATCTCCGCCGACGGCCCATAGAAGTAGTCGTTGGAGCGGGTGACGAACTTGCCGACCTCGTCGAGAAACAACCCGAAACCTATACCGCCCAGCACGATCGCGATGATCCGCGCCGTCGCCCCGAGGAACAACCATCCGGTGATGAGCGCCAGCATCATCAGCGCGCCACCCCACAGCGCGTGCGCGATGTGCAGTGTTCCGCTTCCGACCTGCGGATACCCGGTGAGGTGCAGATACAGGCGCGTGACGATGATCGTCGCGATCGCGAGGATCAAGAACCACTCGACGGCGGCGGTGCCGTACACGCTGCGGACGACCACCCTGGTCGTGCGAGTTCTCATCGAATGAGTATGGCCGGTCCGACGAACGGAAGCGGCACGATTGCGCCGTTGCCGCTGGTCGAGCCGGCACCCCTCCGCTGGTTGAGCCGGCAACGAGCCGCTAGGCGAGTCGCCGTGTCGAAGCCACCTGGCGACCACCCCTTCCCTCCGCTGGTCGAGCCGATACCCCCCTCCGCTGGTTGAGCCGGCGCCGTCCCCCGCTCGTCGAGCCGGCAACGAGCCGCTAGGCGAGTCGCCCACCCCCGCTGGTTGAGCCGGCAACGAGCCGCTAGACGAGTCGCCCACCCCCGCTGGTTGAGCCGGCGCCCCCTCCGCTGGTTGAGCCGGCAACGAGCCGCTAGGCGAGTCGCCGTGTCGAAACCACCTGGCGACCCGACGATCTCAGCCATCGACAACCCGGGCGGCACCATACCGCAACGCCCAGAATCTATTTCGTCGACAACGATGTCACTCCTGTGGAGACTCATCCGGTTTTTGTCGGTGGCCGGGTTTACATTGGTTTCAACAGATCACCTGGTCGCAGCGGGTGAGTGAACAGGCGTCGGGGGGCGTGGTGAAGGCATGGACCGATCTACCGGGCGAGTACACCGCCGGGGTCGATCCTGCCCACGCCGCCGAGACCGACATGGTCATGTTGATGGCCGGCCTCGACGCCACACGACGCGGCGAGTCCTACCTCGCCTGGCACCGCTATCAGACGATCGCGGCGATGACCGACCGCCTGATCACCACCAGCGCGTCCGGGTTCGTGATGGACGGCCATGCCGATTGCGCGGCCCGCATCGCCAGCCAAGCCGGGGTGTCCCGCCGGCACGCCGAAACCCTGATCGACGAGGCCATCGCGCTACGAGACCGGCTCCCCGACACCGCCGACACGTTGCGTGACGGGGTCTTGGCGCAGTGGCAGATCCGGTTGGTCATTTCCCGCACCGAGCTGGTACCTGCCGACGACCCGATCACCCCAGTACTTGATGCTGAGATCGCCGATACTGTGCGCCGCCGGAAGGGTGTGTGGGATAGGGCGCGGCTGCGCGACATGGTCGACCGCCTGGTCTTCCGCCACGACCCCGACGCGGTACGGCAACGCCGCAAAGACGCCATGGATCAACGTGGGGTATGGACCCACGAACTGCCCGACGGCACCGCCGAACTCACCGCGGTGATGTCGGCGGAGAACGTGCGGATCTCGGCCAAAGCCGTCGCCATCCTCGCCGACTCGGTCTGCAAGCGGGATGGCCGCACCCAGGGGATACGACGATCCGATGCGATGTTCGCGCTGTTGACCCGCACCAGCTTCGACTGCCAGTGCGACGATGAACAGCCCTGCACCGCCGACATCCCGGACCCACAAAACGTCCTCGACGCGGTCCGCGCCGAAGTCGTGATCCATGTCGTCACCGATGCCACCACCCTGGCCGGGGCACCCGGGGTCGGGTTCCTCGACGAACACGGCATCATCAGCGACGAACACGTCCGTGACCTCGCCGCCCGCCCCGACGCCACCCTGGCCCCGGTCACCCC
>NZ_SCOC01000033.1:0-49011 GCF_005502615.1 Gordonia sp. ALPHA1B1
CAGCCCAATACAGCCAGGGGCGGTAACCAGCGGTAGAGCCAGATGCCTGATGGTCAGAACCCAACCACCACCGAAGTGGCTAGACAACCCTGACACTGAAACCAGCGGTGGGGCGGCTCGACCAGCGGTGGGGCGGCTCAACCAGCTGACGGGCTCGGTGTCTCCGGCCAATACCGCTTGCGCAGATCGCCTTTCACGAGCTTCCCGGTGGGCGTGCGCGGCAGGTCGTCGACGAAGTCGACCGACCGGGGCGCCTTGTAGGCCGCGATGTTCTCGGTGGTGAACGCGATCAGCTGCTCGGCGAGCCGGTCGGTGGGTTCGTGGCCGTCGGCGAGCTGTACGCAGGCCTTCGCGACCTCGCCGAGGTCGGGGTCGGGGACACCGATCACCGCGACGTCGAACACCGCCGGGTGATTGATGAGGACGTTCTCGGCCTCCTGCGGGTAGATGTTGACGCCGCCGGAGATGATCATGAACGCCTTGCGGTCGGTCAGATACAGATATCCCTCGTCGTCGACGTACCCGACATCCCCTGTGGTGGACCAGTTCTCGTGTTCGGGGTGCTGGGCCTTGCGGGTCTTGTCCGGGTCGTTGTGGTACTGGAACGCCACGTCCTCGCGTTCGAAGAAGACCTGGCCGACCTCACCGATCGGGAGTTCCTTGCCGTCCTCGTCGCAGATGTGGACCACGCCGAGCAGCGGCTTGCCCACCGAGCCGGGATGATCGAGCGCCTCCTGCGGGCCGATGAACGTCGCGCCGGCGGCCTCGGTCGATGCGTAGTACTCGTGGATGACCGGGCCCCACCACTCGATCATCGCCCGCTTCACCTCGACGGGGCAGGGCGCGGCCGCGTGGACGGCGATCTTCATGCTGCCGACGTCGTACTTCGAGCGGACGTCGGCGGGCAGCTTGAGCATCCGGATGAACATGGTGGGCACCCACTGGCTGTGGGTCACGCGGTACTTCTCGATGGCGGCGAGGGCCGCTTCGGGATCGAACCGGTCCATCATGACCACGGTCCCGCCGACCGAGTTGGTCATCCCGCAATAGCGCAGCGGCGCTGCGTGATACAGCGGTGCGGGGGACAGGTAGACCGCGGAGTCGTCGTAGCCGTACATGGGTGCGAAGATCGCGGTGTAGGCGTCGGGCACCTGGTCGACCTGCCCTTCGGGCATCGGTGTCTTGATGCCCTTCGGACGGCCGGTGGTCCCGGAGGAGTAGAGCATGTCGGTGCCGCGCGGCTGGTCGGTGCGGGGCTCTGCCGACGCATTGGCCAGGACCTTGTCGTAATTCTCGAAGCCGTCGAGATCGCCACCCCACACGATGCGGCGACCCGGGCCGGCAAGGGCCTCGATCTCGCCGGCGGCCGACACGGCCTCGACGACCGAGGCGCCGGCGAACAGGACCTGCGCGTTGCAGTCGGAGAGAATGTAGTTGGTCTCCGCCGCGGTGAGGTGGTGGTTGACCGCGGTCACGTACAGACCGCTGCGCAGGGCCGCCCAGTACACCTCGAAGACGTGGAAGTCGTTGGCGGAGACCACGGCGATGTTGTCGCCGCGTCGGAGTCCGAGGGAGTCGAGGTAGTTGGCGAGCCGGGTCGAGTTCTCGTCCAGTTGTCGGTAGGTCAGTACCTCGCCGGTGGCGGCCCGGATGACGGCCGGCTTGTCGGGGGTGGATTTCGCGAAGACTCCAGGAAACAAGAGTGACGCTCCTCGTGACGAAGGGATGGCCACCCCGAACGACCGTATCTAACGCTCGTTCGGGGTGTTGCGAGTCACAGTACCCTAGCGTCGTGTCCGATTTCGCAGTTCCTCAGTGCGTCGCGAGAAACCTGTCCATGGTTCGCTCCGCGAGCGCGGTGATGGTCAGCGCGGGATTCACCAGGCCGACTGCCCCGGGTACGAAGGAACCGTCGACGACCCACAGGTTGTCGTAGCCCCGGATTGCGCCGTCGGTGTCGGCCGCGGCACCCATGACGACGCCGCCGAGCCCGTGATAGGTACTCGCGGAACCGAATCCGAGCGCGCGAGACGACACGTGGGTTCCGTTGGCGGCGAAGCCGAAACGGCCCTCGGTGCGTTCGTGGAAACGCTTGATGAAGGCGTTGCTCCGGCGGTCGAGATCGTTGCGGTCGGCGGGGTGGGGGTAGTTCAGCTGCGCCCGCCGGGTGCGATGGTCGTAGTCGATCGTGCCGCGTTCGTCGGTGTGGGCCTGCACGAGGTGGGTGGTCGCGGCCTTGCCGAGCGGTGCCGGCAGCGGGGTGGCCTGATAGACCATCGAGACCGGTCCGCCGGGCAGGTTGTCCTCGTAGATCCGTGCGTAGCCCGGTCCGCCCTGGACGGCGCCGAAATCTTCGCGGGGGTTCGCCCGGATGGTGAGGAAGTCGCCGTTCACGCCGAAGCCGTCACCGATGCGCGGTGACAATCGCGGCAGGCGCCCCTGCGCACGCGCTTCGACGAGCAGACGGGTGGTGTGGAAGGAGCCCGCGGCCATGAAGAGGTGATCGGCCTCGGTGGTCACGGTGCGTACCGTGCGGCCCTGCTCGTCGAGAACCCGTGCGGTGACGACGAATCCGGCGCGGCGCGAGCGAGGCCGGATGTCGAAGACCTCGTTCATCGGCTTGACGGTGACGTTGCCGGTCCGTTCGGCGGCGAGCAGGTAGCTGCGGTCGAGAGACCTCTTGGCGCCGCTGTTGACGCCGTAGCTCAGTTCGCCCGCGGTCACCGACGGGGTGGCCCGGCCGGCCAGTTCGTCGCGGACGATGTCCCAGTCGATGGCGAAGTCGAAGAAGTGCGGTGACGCGCCGTAGCGCTCGATCACCTTCAGCCAGGACCGGGCCCCGACGTACTTGGGGTGCGCGAGGATGTCCGCGGGCAGCGGCGAGACGCCGAGCCCGGCCTTCGCGCGCGGGAAGTAGGTCTGGGCGAGCTGCGCGTAGTCGGCGGCCGCCGGGAAGATGTGCTCGAAGTCCTGTCGGCGGGGGACGGGCGTGAAGGAGCCGAACACGAGCGACCCACCGCCGACGCCCGCGCCGTACACGGCCTCGACGCCGTTGCCCATCACATGGTCGAGGACGCCGGGGTACGGCTCGACCGGGAGGCCGCTCGCTGCACTCGCCCCGGCGGGGCTGCCGAACCACGCGGCGCGCTTGTCCGGGTTGGTCGTCGTGGCGAAGGTGTTGCCGTCCGGCCGGATCGGCCACCGGCGCCCGCGTTCGAAAACCGTTGTCGTATAGCCGGCCTCGCCGAGGCGACGTGCCGCCACCGCGCCGCCGAAGCCGGTGCCGATGACGATCGCGGTCTGCCCCGGTGCCGCCTGGGCCGGGGTGACGGTCGCGCCGAGCGCGGCGAGGGCGCCGACGCCGGCCGCGGAGCGCATGAGGGTCCGGCGAGAGACGGCGGGACCGGGTTTGTCGAGATTCACTCGGGAACCTTAGCGCGAGCTAAGTAAGGTTAGGAACTCCTTAGCTCTGGCAACTATGTGGGATGGATCATGGCCGGCTTGATCCGACCCGGCAATCGCGGTGCGCGATCGGCGAGTCGGCCGGCGGCGCGGGACGTTAGGCTCCGGGGTGTGACGGCTGCGCTGCAGATCGAGGTGGACCGCGACAGCGTGGCGATGGGGGATGACGTCGCTTCCCACGCACATTCACTCCTGGTGGAGCCGGGTACGGCGCTGAGTGTCGTTCTCGCCGCGGCGGCGCCCGAAATCCGTGCTCGGGGATGGTCCTGGGTGGCCGACGTCGGCGGCCGGGTCGCCGCCGTCTGGTCGGCCGACCACGGTGTGCAGATGCTCGTCGGAGACGGACCGGTGACCGCGGACGACGTACCGTGCCGGATTCATTACCGGTACTTCCTGCAGATCGACCCGGCGTGGCTGCATCGGCGCCTCGCCGAGGGGGCCGCGGCGGACCGGGGCGCCCTCGAACGCGAGTACCGCCCGATCGGTGATCGGCGACGCGAGGAGGACGAGCGTCGTCGCGAACGCGGTTCGGCGACAAGGTATCTGACCGTCGAGTGCACCGCGGCGCTGCGCGGCTTCGGTGTGGAGTTCGATCTGCACAACGACCGGATGGCACGGTTCGACCTGGTCGGCTCGATGTGGCGGGTACAGCGCGCCGACACCATGACCATGACCTTCGACGGGGCGAATCAGGTCCTGTCGTCGATCCGACCCGTCGGCGTCGCCGAGTGCTGGCTGGTCGCGGCCGTCGGAATGCGTATGCGACAGGTGCAGGGACTCACGCCGGTCCCGAACGACCCCCGTCTGCCGGTGCCGGAGCTGCGGCCGATGGGATCAGGGGTGGCCGGATCGCCACGCTGGACGACGAGAGGTACGAGAGGCGATCCCGTCGTCCAGCTGACCGGCGATGAGGCGGTGCGGGCCTACCGGTTGTCGGCGAACCGTTCGATCGACGAGGTCGTGTCCCTGCTGGCCCCGGACTGAGGTCAGTCGTGTGCGCGCACGGACTCCTCGACGAGGTCGAGCACCGCGTGCAGATCGTCGGTGGGCTGGCCGGTGGCCAACCGCGTGATCAGGCCGTCGAGCACGAGGTCGAGGTAGTTGAGCAGAACGTCGGTCGGGACGTCGTCGCGCAGGCGCCCCGCCTGCCGACCCCGCTCCAGCCGGCTGAGTGTCGCCTGCTCGACTTCGGCCGCGTAGGACACCCACTCCGCACGAAATCCGTTGTCTGTCCGTAGTTTCCGCGCGATCTCCAAGCGCGTGCCGAGCCAGTCGAAATCCTGAGGCCGCGTGAGCATGTCGCGCATGACCTGCACCAGGCCCTGCTCGGCCGCCACGTCGGCCATGCGCTCGGCATCTTCCCGCGCGAGCGCGAGGAACAGCGCCTCTTTGTCCCGGTAATGGTGGAAGATCGCACCCCGGGACAAGCCGGTGGACTCTTCGATCCGTTTGACGGTCGCGCCGTCGTATCCGTACTCCGCGAAGCAATGCCGCGCGCCGTCGAGAATCTCCCGACGACGCGCGGCAAGCCGGTCATCGCTGACCTTGGGCACGTCGAGTGCCTCCTGTCAGCTCTTGATCATGTTGCGCAGCACGTACTGCAGGATGCCTCCGTTGCGGTAGTAGTCGGCCTCACCCGGGGTGTCGATGCGGACCTTGGCATCGAACTCCACCGTCGAGCCGTCTTCCTTGGTGGCGGTGACGTGCACGGTAGACGGCGTCGTCCCGTTGTTGAGCTCCTCGATGCCCGCGATGTCGTAGGTCTCGGTGCCGTCGAGGCCCAGCGACTTGTGCGACTCGCCCTCGGGGAACTGCAGCGGGATGACGCCCATGCCGATGAGGTTCGAGCGGTGGATGCGCTCGAAGCTCTCGGTGATGACGGCCTTCACGCCGAGGAGGCTGGTGCCCTTGGCCGCCCAGTCACGCGACGATCCGGTGCCGTACTCCTTGCCGCCGAGCACGACGAGCGGGATGTTCTGCTCGGCGTAATTCTGCGCGGCGTCGTAGATGAACGACTGCGGTGCACCCTCCTGGGTGAAGTCGCGGGTGTAACCGCCGGTCACACCGTCCAGCAGCTGGTTCTGCAGGCGGATGTTGCCGAAGGTCGACCGGATCATCACCTCGTGGTTGCCGCGACGGGCGCCCAGCGAGTTGTAGTCCTTGCGAGCCACGCCGTTGGCGTCGAGGTACTGCGCGGCGGGGGTGCCGGGCTTGATCGTCGACGCGGGGGAGATGTGGTCGGTGGTCACCGAGTCGCCGAGCTTCGCGAGGACGCGAGCGCCCTTGATGTCGGTGACCGGTGCCGGCTCACGCTGCATGCCCTCGAAGTACGGAGGCTTGCGCACGTAGGTCGACTCGTCGTCCCACTCGAAGGTCTTGCCCGACGGCGTCGGCAGGTTCTGCCAGCGCTCGTCGCCCTTGAAGACGTCGGCGTAGTCGGAGGCGTACTGCTCCGGCGAGATCGACGAGGCGATGGTCGCCTCGATCTCCTCGTTGGACGGCCAGATGTCCTTGAGGAACACGTCGTTGCCGTCGGTGTCCTGGCCCAGGGCGTCGGTCTCGAAGTCGAAGTCCATCGTGCCGGCCAGTGCGTAGGCGATGACCAGCGGCGGCGACGCGAGGTAGTTCATCTTCACGTCGGGGTTGATGCGACCCTCGAAGTTGCGGTTGCCCGAGAGCACCGCGGTGGCGGTCAGATCGTTGTCGTTGATCGCCTTGGAGATCTCCTCCGGCAGCGGGCCGGAGTTGCCGATGCAGGTGGTGCAGCCGTAGCCGACGAGGTAGAAGCCGAGCTTCTCCAGGTACGGCCACAGGCCGGACTTGTCGTAGTAGCCGGTGACGACCTGCGAACCGGGTGCCATCGAGGTCTTGACCCACGGCTTGGACGTCAGGCCCTTCTCGACGGCCTTCTTGGCGAGCAGCGCCGCACCGAGCATGACCGACGGGTTGGACGTGTTGGTGCAGCTGGTGATCGACGCGATGGTCACGATGCCGTGGTCGAGGATCATCGAGCCGCGCTCCTCGGAGTCGACCCGGACCGGCTTGGTCGGGCGGCCCTCGGCGTTGTTCGCGGCGGAGTGCAGCGGCTCGGCGCCATCGTCGGCGAAGGAGAGGGTCGCGGGATCGGAGGCCGGGAAGGTCTCCTCGACGGCCTCGTCGAGCTTCGTCTGCGGGGCCGAGTTGCCGTTCTCGACGTAGTTGTGGATGTCCTTGCGGAACGCGTTCTTGGCGTCCCACAGCTCGATGCGGTCCTGCGGACGCTTCGGGCCGGCGATCGAGGGCACCACGTCGGCGAGATCGAGTTCGAGGTACTCGGAGTAGACGGCCTCCTCGGCGTCCTTCTCCAGCCACATGCCCTGTTCCTTGGCATAGGCCTCGACGAGCGCGAGCGTCTCCTCGCTGCGGCCGGTGAGCCGCAGGTACTTCACGGTCTCCTCGTCGATGGGGAACATCGCACAGGTGGAACCGAACTCGGGGCTCATGTTGCCGATGGTGGCGCGGTTGGCCAGGGGGACCTCGCCGACGCCGTTGCCGTAGAACTCGACGAACTTGCCCACGACGCCGTGCTTGCGCAGCATCTCGGTGATGGTGAGGACCACGTCGGTGGCGGTCACGCCGGGCTTGGCCGCGCCGGTCAGCTTGAAGCCGACGACACGCGGGATGAGCATCGAGACCGGCTGACCGAGCATCGCGGCCTCGGCCTCGATACCGCCGACGCCCCAGCCCAGGACGCCGAGACCGTTCTCCATGGTGGTGTGCGAATCGGTGCCGATGCAGGTGTCGGGGTAGGCCACGCCGTCGCGGACCATGATCGAGCGCGCGAGGTGCTCGATGTTGACCTGGTGGACGATGCCGGTACCGGGCGGCACGACGCGGAAGTCGTCGAAGGCGCCCTGGCCCCAGCGGAGGAACTTGTAGCGCTCTTCGTTGCGCTGGTACTCGATCTCGACGTTGCGCTCGAAGGCCTGTGCGTTGCCGAAGGCCTCGATGATGACCGAGTGGTCGATGACCATCTCAGCGGGCGCGAGGGGGTTCACCTTGTCCGGGTCGCCGCCGAGTTCCTTGACCGCGTCACGCATCGTGGTGAGGTCGACGATGCAGGGCACGCCGGTGAAGTCCTGCATGATCACGCGGGCGGGGGTGAACTGGATCTCGATGCTCGGGTCCGCGTTCGGATCCCAGTTCGCGATCGCCTGGATGTGTTCCTTGGTGATGTTGGCGCCGTCTTCGGTGCGCAGCAGGTTCTCCGCCAGGACCTTCAACGAGTAGGGGAGTTTGCCGGTGCCCTCGACCGCGTTCAGACGGTAGATCTCGTAGCTGTTGTCGCCGACGTCCAGCGTGCCGCGGGCGTCGAAGGAATTGATACTCACGTCTAAATCCACTCTCCTCAGGTGCCGGCGGGCTGCGCCGGCGATTACTCGGTGATCCACTTGCGGTCGGGCGGGCTGGTCGATCGGAGCGGTCGGGCCGCGCCGTCTGACGTTCTGCGCCGGCGGGCTGCACCGGCACCATCGGATGTCCGCTAGGGCCACCCGCGACAACGTCGTCCAGTCTAACAGTACGGACGTACTGTTACCAAGCTCAGGCCGGGACACGCCGGATCGGACCTGCCGACACCGGAATACCCAGACGAGTCCATTGTGTCGTACGGTGCAGGGCGGGGTTCGGCGAGGAGACACTCGACGCCGGCGCGATACCGCCCGTCAACGTGCACGCAACCCCGGGTGATCTCGAGAGGCAGGGGTGGCGGATGGGTCCGCAGGCGACGACGCTGGTGCTGGCAGCTCCCGCGGAGAACAACGAACTCACCGGACTCGTCGGGGTCGACATGGGTGAGCTGTCGCGGGACATCGCCGACGACGGCGTGGCGGGGGCGACGCCCGAACAGTTGCCCGGCATGCTCGAGGTCGTCGAATACGCCCAGTCGAAGGGCCATGACGTCAGCTTCGTGGTCATCGACCAGGTCCAGCCCCGGTTCACTCTCTACCGCGACGTCGCGAACCAGTTGCAGGAACAGGTCGGCGGCACCGTCATCGTGCTCGGCCCCAACTCGGTCGGCAGTTCGTCGCCGGAGTTCAGCCGGGTGGTGCAGGAACAGGCCACCGACGGCCTGACCCTCACCGACCCCGCGGGTGCGGCGCGACAGATGATCGACACGATGACCGGTCCCAACGTGGACTGGACGATCGTGGGCCTCCTGCTGATCCTGGTCGTCGCGGGCGGAGCCGTGCTCGCCCGGCTGCGGCAGGTCCGCACCCGCAAGAACCTGACCGCCGGTCCGCTGGGACCCGTGCAGGCCACCGCCGCGGAGTCGGACGACTCGTCGGCGTCACGCCACGAGCCGACCGCTTCCGGCCGGTAGCAGACAGGCCAGGGCCGCCTCGGCCGGCCGGCGACGCGGCGGGTGGACCCGGCTCCTGGCACCTTGTTCTCGCGCGGCGGGGACCCTTCTCGGCGTGTCTTCCGGTCTGTTGCCAATTCGAGACCTTGATGACCGTTCGATCTTTCGCCAGTTCACGGCATTTTCGCAGGTAATCACGCCTTTGTAATTCACGAACACGGTTTTCTCGTGTGGTTGATGTGACGTACGGTTCTGATGTCGCGTGTGATGCCTGTGTTCTCTACAGGGTCCGATGTGGCGGAAGTGCAGTGCGTGATCGCCGCGGGTTCAGACACCCCGACGGTCGCCGGACCGGGGATCGGAAGATCCCCGCGAATCGCGAGGAGTTCCAGGTGAGGCGAGGAAGAACTGGTGCGTCATGGCCGGCGCGCGTCTCGGCGGCCCTTGCTGTCGCACTCGTCTGCGCGGTCGGCGCGGGTCATGCCGACGCGGCACCCAAGAAGACGCCCGAGTCGCCCATCTCCGGTCTGATCAATCGGATCGCGACGGTCAACCAGGACATCGCCGACCTCGACCAGGCGCTCGCGTCCCGCCAGGAGAACGTGAACCGATCGATCGTCGACTTCCAGAACTCGCTCGCGCAGCAGCGCCTCGCCACGGTGGCCGCGCGTGGAGCACGCACCGAACTCGACCGATCGAGCAAGGCCGTCGTCGACGCGCAGAAGGAGTTCGACCGGTTCGCCCGCCTGGCGTACCAGCAGGGGCCCGAGCAGGGTTCGATGTCGAACTACGTTGCCTCCGAGGACCCGCAGGGCGTCCTCGACCGCATGAAACTGCTCGATCAGGTCGGCAAGAAGCAGCAGGAGATGATCCGGCGGCTGCAGGTGGCCCGCAACCAGAAGGCCAACCGACTCGCCGCCGTCGAGGCCACCCGCCGGCAGGCGTCCTTCGCGGCCAAGAGTGCCGAACAGCGCAAGACCGACGCCATGGCGGCGGTCACCGAGGCGAAGGCCGCCATCGCCTCGCAGCAGAAGCGGAAGGCCACCCTGATCGGGGAACGCGACCGGGTTCAGAAGCGCCTCAACACGGTTCGCGGATACGTGCCGAAGAAGACGGTCGAGGGACCGTCGGCGAGCGATCTGCTGTCGAACCTGTTCCCGACGGATCCGTCGGCCGAGGGGGCGCTCAAGGCGCTGCCGGCCACGCCCGCCACCGACAACCAGGCACTGGCCGTTGCGGCGGAGGCCGCTGCGCGCCTCGCCATCGACGTCGGTTCGTCGATCCTCGCCGGTCTGGTCGGGCAGCAGCAGTTGCCCCAGTCCGAGTTGCTGAACGAACTCGGCATCGGCGGTGCGGACATCACCGGCAGCAGCGGTGGCGACACCCTCAGTGCCCGGCTCGGTTCGGGGAGCCTCGGCTCATTGTTCGGCAGTTCCTCCGGCGGCGGCGGGGGCGGGGGCGGCGTCGTCCGACCCGGGCTGCGCGGTCCGCAAGCCGTCGAGATCGCCGTCAATCGCGCGCTCTCGCAGCTGAACGTGCCCTACGCATGGGGCGGTGGCGACGCGAACGGCCCGACGCAGGGAATCCGCGACGGCGGTGTGGCCGACAGCTACGGCGACTACAACAAGATCGGTTTCGACTGCTCCGGCCTGATGATCTACGCGTTCGCCGGCGTCGGGATCGAACTGCCGCACTACACCGGTTACCAGTACACCTCGGGGCCGCAGTTCCCGCTGTCACAGATGCGACGCGGCGACATGATCTTCTACGGCCCCAACGCGAGTGCGCACGTCGCGCTGTACCTCGGCGACAACAAGATGGTCGAGGCACCGCAGTCGGGTGACGTGGTCAAGGTGTCCCCGCTGCGCACCAACGGTGCGATGCCGAACGTGGTCCGTCTGCTCTGAGGCGTGGTGGTTCCGGCGGCGCTGTGAACGACCGACACCCGCCGAGTCTTCTTGGCACCTTTTCAGCCGGCACGGCTAGGCTGGCACAGACACGCGGGGTCGACGCCTGCGCGCTGCGCGTTCGCGCCGCCCGTGGGCCCTCGCGGTTCGACGGAACAGCAGTTCAGAGGAACAGGAGCACGGGTTGACCGAATCGCACTCCCTCGGCAAGGCGGCCACGGGGGATCCCGCGGCGGCAGGAGCGGACGGCTCGGTGCTGAGCGACGCCGACGTCGCCCTGCTCGAGCGGGCCATCTACGAGGTCAAGCGCGTCATCGTCGGCCAGGATCAGCTCGTCGAGCGCATTCTCGTCGGTCTCCTCGCGCGCGGACACATCTTGCTCGAGGGCGTGCCGGGTGTCGCGAAGACGCTCGCTGTCGAGACGTTCGCCCGCGTCGTCGGCGGGTCGTTCTCGCGAGTGCAGTTCACCCCTGACCTCGTGCCCACCGACCTGATCGGTACGCGTATCTACCGTCAGGGCCGCGAGGAGTTCGACACCGAGCTCGGCCCGGTGGTCGCGAACTTCCTGCTCGCCGACGAGATCAACCGCGCACCCGCGAAGGTGCAGTCGGCACTGCTCGAGGTGATGGCCGAGCGGCACGTCTCGATCGGCGGCAAGACGTACTCGATGCCGGATCCGTTCCTGGTCATGGCGACGCAGAACCCGATCGAGAACGAGGGTGTCTACCCGCTGCCCGAGGCGCAGCGGGACCGCTTCCTGTTCAAGGTCCTCGTCGACTACCCGTCGGTGGAGGAGGAGCGCGAGATCGTCTATCGGATGGGCAACGTCCCGCCGACCGCCTCCCAGGTCCTCGACCCCGCCGCGATGCTGCGCCTGCAGCGGACCGCGGCGAACGTCTTCGTCCACCACGCGCTCGTCGACTACGTCGTCCGGGTCATCAACGCCACCCGCCGGCCGGCCGAGCTGGGCCTGAACGACGTCGCGTCGTGGCTGTCCTACGGCGCGTCGCCTCGTGCGACGCTGGGCATCGTGGCCGCGGCCCGCGCCCTGGCGCTGGTCCGCGGACGCGACTACGTGATCCCGCAGGACGTCGTCGAGATCATGCCCGACGTGCTGCGGCACCGCCTCGTGCTGTCCTACGACGCACTGGCCGACGAGATCGATGCCGACCAGGTCATCGCCCGCGTCCTGCAGACCGTCGGACTGCCGCAGGTCGGCGCGCAGCCGGTGCCGCAGGGGCAGTACCCGGCCGGACAGCAGCAGGCGCCCAATCCCGGACACGGGCCGAATGGGTATGCGGGACAGCAGGTCCCGCAGTCCGCCGGTCCGATGGACCCGAATTCGGCCCCGGCGAACCGGAATTCACCTCAGTATGGCGGCTAATCGGGACCTACCGCGTCTCGGCGCCGGGCTGCTCGACGAGGCGCAGCTGACGGCGGCGCTGAAGATGCTCGAGCTCACCGTGCGGCGCAAACTCGACGGCGTGCTCCAGGGCGAGCACTTGGGTCTGATCCCCGGGCCGGGTTCGGAACCAGGGGAGGCGCGGGCCTATCAGCCGGGCGACGACGTCCGGCGGATGGAGTGGTCGGTCACCGCACGCACGACCCAGCCGCATGTCCGGCAGATGATCGCCGACCGGGAACTCGAGACCTGGCTCGTCGTCGACGCCTCGGCCAGCCTCGACTTCGGCACCGTCGACTGCACCAAGCGCGACCTGGCCGTCGCCGCGGCCGCGGCTCTGGTCCACCTCACGACCGGCGGTGGCAACCGGCACGGCGCGCTGGTGGTGACCGGTGACGACGTGGTGCGGGTACCGGCCCGTGCCGGGCGCGCGCACGCCCAGAACCTCCTCAAGACCATCGCCACCACGCGACGCAGCTCGCCCGGCGTCCGGGGTGACCTGAAGGCGGGGATCGAGGCGCTCCGACGGCCCCAGCGCCGTCGCGGCCTCGCCGTCGTCATCAGCGACTTCCTCGGCCCCATCGACTGGGAGCGCTCGCTGCGCGCCATCGGCGCACACCACGAACTCCTCGCGGTCGAGGTCCTCGACCCCCGCGATCTCGACCTCCCGGCGATCGGGGAGGTCACCCTGGCCGACGCGGAGTCCGGGGAGCTCCACGACGTGACGATCACCGACGACCTCCGGCGCGACTTCGCGGCCGCGGCGCGCGCACACCAGCAGCGGGTCCACCGCACCCTGCGCAGCTGTGGCGGCGCGATCCTGACGTTGCGCACGGATCGGGAGTGGATCGCCGACACCGTCAAGTTCGTCGCGCAACGCCGCCGCGGCCTCGCGGCGGGGGTGGGGTAGGTCGATGCTGTCCAGTCCCTGGTGGTTGCTCCTGCTCCTGGTCGTGGCGCTGCTCGGCGCCGCGTACGTCTACATGCTGCGCCGGCGGCGGCAGCGTGCGCTGACCTTCGCGAACCTGGACCTGCTGAAGTCGGTCGCGCCCGCGGACCGTAGTCGTCTGCGGCACCTGCCGATCGCACTGCTGATCGTCTCGCTGATCCTGTTGACGGTCGCGCTGTCCGGGCCGCAGGCCGATCGCAAGGTGCCGCGCAACAAGGCGACCGTCGTCCTGGTGATGGACGTGTCGCGGTCGATGAACGCCACCGACGTGTCGCCGTCGCGGATCCGCGCGGCGCAGGAGGCGGCGAAGAAGTTCGCCGACGAGCTGACCGAGGGCATCAACCTCGGACTGATCTCCTTCGCCGGTACCGCCGCCAGCCTCGTGTCGCCGACGCCGGATCACAACGCCACCAAGGTCGCGGTGGACAAACTGCGGCTCGACGACAAGACGGCAACCGGGGAGGGCATCTTCGCGGCCCTGCAGCAGATCAGCACGTTGAACGCGGTGCTCGGCGGGACCGAGGGCGCACCACCTGCGCGGATCGTACTGCTCTCCGATGGTAAGGAGACCGTCCCGGACGACCCCGACGACCCGCGGGGTGCCTTCACCGCGGCCCGGAAGGCCAAGGAGGAGAAGATCCCGGTCTCCACGATCTCCTTCGGTACCCGGACCGGCACCGTCGAACTCGAGGGCGACCGGGTGCCGGTGCCGGTCGACGACGACTCGCTGCGCAAGATCGCCAACCTGTCCGGTGGCGACTTCTTCACCGCGGCCAGCCTCGACGAGTTGAACAAGGTCTACGAGCAGCTCCAGGACGAGATCGGTTACGAGACCCGTCGAGGGGACAATTCGAAGCCGTGGCTGATCGCCGGTACGTTGTTCGCGCTGGTGTCGGCGTTCGCCGCGCTGGCCATCAACCGCCGGCTGCCCTGACGCGGACGTGTCCGGGGTGTGCCGCCGTGCGCCCCGCCCACCGACCGCGTGTCACCCCCGCAACGAGAACGGATAAGTTGAACACCCATGACGGCAGCTAGCAACGAAGCGCAGAATCCCTCCCGCTCGGTCCTGGTGACCGGCGGCAACCGCGGAATCGGCCTGGCCGTGGCCCAGCGACTGGCAGCCGACGGTCACCGGGTGGCGGTGACGCACCGCGGTTCCGGAGCCCCGGACGGACTGTTCGGCGTCAAGTGCGATGTCACCGACTCGGAGTCGGTCGACCGCGCCTTCGCCGAGGTCGAGGCGCATCAGGGTCCCGTCGAGATCCTCGTCGCCAACGCGGGGATCACCGAGAACATGCTCCTCATGCGACTGTCCGAGGAATCCTTCGAGAAGGTCCTCGACGCGAACCTCACCGGCGCGTTCCGATGCGCCAAACGCGCCACCAAGGGGATGCAGCGCGCCAAGTGGGGCCGGATGATCTTCCTCGGCTCGGTGGTCGCGATGTCCGGCATCCCCGGCCAGGTGAACTACGCGGCCTCGAAGGCGGGCCTGATCGGGATGGCGCGCTCGATCGCGCGTGAGATCGGCTCGCGCAACATCACCGCGAACGTCGTGGCGCCCGGGTTCATCGAGACGGACATGACCGCGTCGATGGAGGACCGCTACATCGACATGGCCAAGCAGGCGATCCCGCTCGGCCGAACCGGCAAGCCCGAGGACGTCGCGGCGGCCATCAGCTTCCTCGCCTCCGACGAGGGCGGTTACATCTCCGGTGCGGTCCTGCCCGTCGACGGCGGAATGGGCATGGGGCACTGAAACAAACTGCCGAGCGCGGTCGCACGGCTACTGACCCGCACAGCGCGGTCGTAAGGGCACGTCAATCAACGTCGAACTCAGGAGCACATCTTCGTGAGCGGAATCCTGGACGGGAAGACCGTCCTCATCACGGGCATCATCACCGATGCGTCGATCGCCTTCCACGCCGCCGCCATGGCGCAGGAGCAGGGCGCCACGGTCCTCATCACCGGCATCCCGGAACGGCTCCGGTTGATCGACCGGATCGCCAAGCGGTTGCCGAAGGAGGTGCCGCCGGCCATCGGGCTCGACGTCACCAACGAGGACGATCTCGGCGCGCTCGCCGGGAAGCTCGCCGAGCTGGCGCCGCAGGGCATCGACGGCGTGATGCACTCGATCGCTTTCGCACCGCGCACCCTGATGGGTCCGGAAGCCAAGCCGTTCCTGGAGGGGCCGGGCCCCGACGCCGCCAAGGCCTTCGAGATCTCGGCGTGGAGCTACGCCTCGCTCGCCCGCGCCGTGCTCCCCGCCATGAACGAGGGCGGCTCCATCGTGGGCATGGACTTCGATCCCCGCACCGCGATGCCGTACTACAACTGGATGGGTGTGGCGAAGGCCGCGCTCGAGTCGGTGAACCGGTACGTGGCGCGCGAAGTGGGCAACGCGAAGAACATCCGGTCGAACCTGGTGGCCGCCGGCCCGATCAAGACCCTGGCCGCGAAGGCGATCGCGGGTACCGCGACCGATGACGCCAAGCAGCTCAACATGCTCAACGAGTACTGGGACGGCGCGTCCCCGATCGGCTGGGACGTCGACGATCCCACCGTCGTCGCGAAGTCGGTGTGTGCCCTCCTCAGTGACTGGCTGCCGGCGACCACCGGTTCCATCGTCTACGTCGACGGTGGCGCCAGCCACAACACCTGGTTCCCGGAGGGCATGACCACCGGCTCATGAGTTCGCCAGCACCGGGGGACACCGCGCCCGTGGATCCCGCTCCGTTCGATCCCGCTCCGTTCGATGCCGTCCTGTTCCTGTCGTTCGGCGGACCGGACGGGCCCGAGGACGTGATGCCGTTCCTGGAGAACGTCACTCGCGGCCGGGGGATCCCGCGCGAACGGCTCGAGTCGGTGGCCGAGCACTACCTGCACTACGGCGGCGTCTCACCGATCAACCGGCTCAACCTCGAGATGATCGATGCCCTGCGTGCCGAGCTCGACCGACGTGGTGTCGACCTCCCGGTGTATTTCGGCAACCGCAACTGGCACCCGATGGTCGAGGACACCCTGGCCGAGATGTACCGCGCCGGTCATCGCCGGATCCTCGTGTTCCCGACCTCGGCGTGGGGCGGCTACTCGGGGTGCCGGCAGTATCACGAGGACATCGACCGGGCGGTGACGGCGCTTGCCGACCGTGAACCGACGAGCCGCGAACCCGACGGTGCGGTGGTGCTCCGCAAGCTCCCGCAGTACTGGTCGCATCCGGCGTTCGTCGCGGCCGGGGCCGACGCGGTGAGCCGCGCTCTGGACGCACTCGGGCCCGGCGAGGAGCCGCCACGGCTGGTGTTCACCGCCCATTCGGTCCCGACCTCGGCCGATGAGGCGTCGGGTCCGGCGGCCGACGGCGGGAAGCTGTACTCGCGCCAGGTGCTGGCGGCGTCGCAGGCGGTCGCCGACGAGCTCGGCGTCGCCGACTTCGATCAGGTCTGGCAGTCACGGTCGGGTCCACCGCAGATCCCGTGGCTGGAGCCGGACATCTGTGACCATCTGGAGAGCCTTGCCGCGGAGGGTGTTCGACGGGTGGTCGTCTACCCGGTCGGGTTCATCTCCGACCATCTCGAGGTGATCTGGGATCTCGACAACGAGGCCGCGGAGGTCGCCGAGCGCCTCGGCCTGGACTATGTCCGCGCCGACACCGTGGGTCCCGATCCGCGGTTCATCTCGATGATCGGCGAATTCGTGGAGGCCTACGCCGGGGGCTTGGGCGACCTGTCGGCGATGGGATGCGGAGACAACGGCAGCACCTGTCGAGACCGGTGCTGTGTGCCCGCGGCGCGGCCTAGATCTGCGGCGAGGCCATCTGACCGCGCGTAGATTCACTGGCTTTGTTTGCCTTCGTAACGATTTGATATAGGAACGGTCCATAATGTGATCTGCGCCTCAGTCGAAATGAAACTCTCGTGGCACGCGCATCTGAATCGGGGTGCGAACGTGAGAGAGAAATTTCCATGGCAGAAGGACCACTGAGGCTCGAGATCGATTTCCTCGGACCGATTCTGAAGGCACTTTCCACCGGCTCCGCGGACGGTAGCAGCGAGCCCGTCAACTGAGATCCGTTTCCGCTGTGGGCTGCGTTGACGACGTAGCCCACAGCGGCGTGATCTCTCCTTTGTGCGCGTGTATCAACAGTGTTGACCGCGGAACGACTACTCATCCCAGTTGATCTCCGACCTGCTACGCAGCTACTCGCACGAGCGGTCGAGGACATTCCGTTGTATCGATGGGTGTTGGGTGACCACCTCCCGGATCTCACGCTGCGGGAATGGTTGGCCGAGATCTTGGTGCGGCCTTATCTCAACGCCGGCTGCGTATTGGGTTCCTTCCAGAACGAGCATCTCGTCGGAATTCTGATCTGGCATCCCCACGATGTCGAATTGTCGCCCGACGGCGAACCGCCGCTCGTCCCGGCTGATTTCGTCCGGGTCGCGGCAATTCCCGGGCTTCGCGAGCGGCTGATCGTGTTCCTCACCAGCCCACAATTGGCCTCCCCGGCATCGGACGCCGTCGATGTGCGGATCGCGGCGGTTGTTCCCGAAGCCCGTGGCGGCGACGCCCTCGTTCGCATGATGCGCGAGGTGGAACGGTTCTGTGTCTCTGCGGCCCGGCCGTACTACGCCTGGACCGGCTCCGCTCGGCTGCGGGACTGGTTCGTCCACGAATGGGGGGCGACGTTGTTCGCCACAGAACAGCGGAACGGACTCGATCTGTACGGCGTCGTGTCCGAACGTCCGCCGCGGCTTCGGGTGTGACGTTCCGGGGGTGATGCCCCGGGGACTCAGCGGCCCAGCAGTTCGATGATCGTGCGGTTGACCGCGGCCGCGCGTGCCGTCCGTGTCAGCACCTGTAGACCGCGGAGGGTCGCGTCGCCGGAATCCCATTGTCCCGCACTGTCGCCGATCTCCACGCTGCGTGCTCCAGCGAGGTCGACGATCGCCTCGACCTGTGCCGCCGTGTCGATCAGGCGGGTGGAGCGCGCGTCGAGGAGGTGCGGGGGCAGGGCGACCCGATGCCTCGAGGTGAGCGCCGCGAGTTCCGTACGGAGGTCGCTCGCGTCGGCCGACCGGCGTCCGCCGAGCCCGCCGATGATCGTGGTCGCCTCTCGAACTGCTTGCCGCAGCTCGTATTCCAGATCACCGGCACTGGGTCCCGCGGATACGAGATGACCGAGGTCGAGGGTCGCGTCGTAGCGGTAGGCCGACCACGTGCACGTGACGAACGGTGGATCGGCGGTGTCGGCGGCGAACTCCGGTACGAGCGCGAGCGTGCCGGCGCCCGCCGCGTCGTCGACGAGCAGCACCTCGCCCGCGCCGAGTGCGGCCGACGTCGCGACATGCGGTGGGAGTCCCTGCGGATCACCCGTGGAGGGAAGGCGGACGACGAGGCGTCGAGCGGGTCGCAGCAGCGCGAGCAGATCGAGCACCCCGTTCGCCGAACCCGTTGCGGGCGAATTCTGTTCGGCCCCGGCGACCCCGCCGTCGGGCCAGTGCAGGAGGTGCCGGTCGGCGGATTCCGCCAGGGCTTCGATCACGTCGTCGGGGGAGCACCGGCCGGTGAGCCAGGCGGCCGACCACGCGCCGAGGGCACACGTCGGCCACGCGACGGTGGCGGAGAGCAGGCGGCTGCGTTTCATCAAGAAGCCAGGATACCGGCGAGGCCGGTGGGAGCCGGGCGTGGCAACCCCGCGGGCGGGCCCGCGGGGCATACGGTGTGTGCGCCGCCCGACCTGTCCATCGCGGCGGCGTGATCACGAGATGACCGATCGAGAGATGGTGGTGTGCGATGGATGACCGCTACGGACGCGATGTGCTCTCCCAGCCCCGTCGGGCGAAGCCGCGTCCCGCGGAGGTCGCCGCGGATCGCGATCTGGTCGTCGAGGACGGCGCCACCGGCTTCTGCGGTGCGGTCGTCGGGCTCGAGAAGAGCTACGCCGGCGATCTCGTCCGGCTGGAGGACCGGCGAGGTCAGACGCGGGTGTTCCTGATGCACCCCGGCGCGTTCCTCATCGACGGTCGGCCGGTGACGCTCGTGCGGCCGCGCACCAGAGGCCCCCAGCAGCCGGCCATGACGGCGTCGGGATCGCGAGCCGCCCCTCGTGCCCGCGCGCGGACCGCGCGCGCCAGCCGGATCTTCGTCGAGGGCGTGCACGACGCGACACTCCTCGAGCGCGTATGGGGTGACGACCTCCGCGCGGAGGGCGTGGTCGTCGTCAGCCTCGACGGCCTCGACAACCTCGAGGCGGCACTCGATGAATTTCAGCCGGCACCTCATCGCCGGGCCGGTGTCCTCGTCGACCATCTGGTGGCGGGTTCCAAAGAAGCACATCTCACCGCCGAGGTCGGGGAGCACGTCCTCGTGTGCGGGCATCCCTACATCGACGTCTGGGAGGCGGTGAAGCCGGCGTCGGTGAAGATCCCGGCGTGGCCGCACATCCCGCGGGGCACCGACTGGAAGACCGGGGTGTGTGCCGAGCTCGGCTGGGGGGACCCTCGTGACGGCTGGCGCCGGGTGCTGGGCGGGGTGAGCAGTTTCCGGGATCTCGAGGTCGATCTGCTGCGGTCGGTGGAAGAACTCATCGACTTCGTGACCGCGGCCGAAGAGCCCAGGTGACGCACACGGCCTGACGCCCACCGGGGCCCACCCGCGTCGTGAGCGCCGAAGGCGGTGCGGACATCTCTGGCAGACTGGACCCATGAGCGCCCTGCTGTGGTTGGCGGCCGCGATCGTCCTGGTGGTCGCGGAGATGTTCGGTGGCGAACTCGTCCTGCTCATGCTCGCCGGGGGCGCATTCGCGGCCGCCGGTGTCGATTTCGCGTTCGAGACGCCGCTGTGGGTCGAGGGACTGGTCTTCGCGCTCGTCTCGGTGCTGCTGCTGGTTGCGGTCCGTCCGATCGCCCGTAAGCACATGCTGAACCGTCCGGCGGTCCTGATGAACACCGAGGCGCTCGAGGGTCGGCCGGCGGTGGTGACCGAACAGGTCGACGCCCGTGACGGACGCGTCAAGATCGGCGGCGACGTGTGGTCGGCCCGCACGATGGACCCGACCCAGGTGCTCGAACCCGGAACCCACGTGACCGTCGTGGAGATCGACGGCGCGACCGCGGTGGTGTGGCGCGCCTGAGCGGCCGCCGCGACACCGCCGAACGACAACGCTGGAAGGTGACCATGGAGTACGAGATCTTCGGCCTGACCGTCATCGTTCTGCTCGTGTTGCTCGTGGTGGTTATGCTGGTCAAGTCCGTCGCGCTCATCCCGCAGGCGGAGGCCGCGGTCATCGAGCGACTGGGCCGCTACACCCGCACCGTCTCCGGCCAGCTCACCCTGCTGTTGCCGTTCATCGACCGCATCCGCGCCCGCGTCGACGTTCGTGAACGAGTGGTGTCGTTCCCGCCCCAGCCGGTGATCACCGAGGACAACCTGACGCTGTCCATCGACACCGTCGTCTACTTCCAGGTCACCAATCCCCGGGCCGCCGTGTACGAGATCGACGACTACATCGCCGGCGTCGAGCAGCTGACGATCACGACGCTGCGCAACGTGGTCGGCGGGATGACGCTCGAGGAGACCCTGACCTCCCGCGATTCCATCAACGGCCAGCTGCGCGGAGTCCTCGACGAGGCGACCGGCCGCTGGGGCCTCCGGGTCGCGCGCGTCGAGCTGAAGTCGATCATGCCGCCGCCGTCGATCCAGGAGTCGATGGAGAAGCAGATGAAGGCCGACCGCGAGAAGCGGGCGACGATCCTCTCGGCCGAGGGCCAGCGCGAGTCGGCGATCAAGACCGCCGAGGGAAACAAGCAGTCGCAGATCCTCGCCGCCGAGGGTGCCAAGCAGGCCGCGATCCTCGCGGCCGAGGCGGATCGGCAGTCGCGCATCCTGCGGGCGCAGGGCGACCGCGCCGCGTCGTACCTCAACGCCCAGGGTGAGGCGAAGGCGATCGAGAAGACCTTCGCGGCGATCAAGGCGGCCAAGCCGACCCCGGAACTCCTGGCCTACCAGTATCTGCAGCAGTTGCCCGAGATGGCCAAGGGCGAGGGCAGCAAGGTGTGGGTGGTGCCGTCCGACTTCGGTTCGGCCCTCCAGGGTTTCGCGAAATCCTTCGGTGTCCAGGGAGACGACGGCGTGTTCCGGTACGAGCCGGCCGACTCGCCGCCCTCGCCGATCGACGACTCGGAGACCGAGGACTGGTTCTCGATGGCCTCCGATCCCAAGGTCGCCCAGGCCGTCGCCGAGGCGGAGGCGGTGGCCCGCACCCCGGTCGCGCCCGAGATCACCGCTCGTGCGTCGCGCGCGTCGCGCCATGCGTCGCCGGTGGGGTCCGAGCCGGCCGAGCTCACCGATGGTGCGTGGTCCCAGCCCGTACAGCCCGAGGAGCCGGGGCCGGCCGAGCCCACGACCTGAGAACGGCTCAGCGGATGAGGTGCTCGACGCCCGCCATGCCGACCGCCCACATCACCGAGGCGAAGGTGCCCATGATGAACTGCTCGGCCGCATGCGGGGCGCGCAGCTCGGGGTAGCGGGCGAGGCTCTTCACGGCCAGGATGATCGCGAGGCCTTCGGGCCACCCCGCCATCAACGTGGTGACGACCGCGAGGCGTTCGAGGTATCCGATCACCCGGCCGCCGCGCAACGGCCCGGCTTCGGCCGGGTCGGCCGGGTCGGCCGGGGCGGGCGCCGGGGAGTCGGGCGCGTCGGTGTCGTCCCCGGATCCGTCATCCGGCGACCCCTCCGGATCGGGTCCGGGCCCCGGGTGCTGGCCGACACCGCCGGCGACGAGGACCGTCCGGACCACGGGTCCGCCGCCGGTGACCGCCGCGAGCGCGGCGACGACCGGGACGGCCGAGGCGAGGAAGCCGCTGGCGGGCGCGGCCACGGCGGCGAGGACGGCGGTCACCCCGGCCAGGACCAGCAGGACGACGGCTCCGATGACGTCGAGTCTGCGTACGACGGACACCGGCGCGTGGTTGCGCTTCTCTCGCGTCGCGAGCGCCCAGGTCGGCGTCGCCAGTGCGGTCAGGAGAAGAAGGGTGATCGCTGCGGTGGTCATGCCGATCCTCCGGACGGGTTGTGTCGGTCGGCCTCGGCGAGCGCGTCGGCGACGAGGCCGAGGGAATCGGATTCCAGATCCCACGCCGCGGTCCGCAGCCGCTGACTCATGGCCTGTGGCGTGATGTCGAGTTCGGCGGCGGCCTCGACCTGGGTGAGGCCGCGGCGCATCAGCTCCACCGCCTCCCGGCCGGCGGCACTGCGGGCGGTGATCACATCGGCGATGAGACGGCCGGCCGTCTGGGCGTGACGGGACCAGCGAGTTTCCGGGCCGCGGACACAGAGGGGGACCCGCTGTCGTTTGGCGGCCTCGACGGCGTCGCGAGCGTGGACGAAGGCGGGCCCGCGACCGGCCCGGGTGGACGGGGGGAGAGGTTCATCGACCGGTCCGGTGCCGATGCCGACACTCCAGTGACCCTCGGCGGTGAGTTCGACGGCCAGTCGGGCGGCCGTCACCGGATCGGCGAGGACTCCCTGGATCTCGTCGCCCGCGGTACGTTCGAAGGCCCGTACGGTCTGGACCGTCGCGAGAGCGGTGAGGATGGCGTCCACCCGGTCGATGTCGCGGCGACTCCCGCGTTGGTCGACGGTGAGTACGAACATCATTCAAGGCTATGCACTTGATCGCGGTGAATCAAGCCCCCTGGCTGGATGGGATCGCGCTGGGTGACTTGATCCTCGGGGATCAAGTCGCTGCGCTTGTCGCGTTCGACGACGAGACCGGCAGGCGGGAGTCGAGCACCAGACCGGCGATGCCGATCGCAAAGAGGCCACCGGTGACCGCGAGCTGGAGGGGATGCGTGTCACCGGTCAGGGAATCGCCCAGCATGACCACCGCCGCGGTGCCGGGGGCCATACCGAGGATGCTGGCAATCGCGTACGGCGCGAGACGCACCGAGGACAGAGCCGAGCAGTAGTTCGCCACCGAGAACGGGCATGCCGCGATGAACCGCAGCGACCCGACCGCCAACCAGCCACGACGCTCGAGCCGGTACTCGACGGCACGGACCACCGGTGCCTTCAGGTACGGCTGCACGCGGTCGCGTCCGACCCTGCGGACCAGGACGAAGGCTGCCACCGCCGCCACCGACGAGGCGATCATCGCCCCCGCGAAACCGACCAGCGGTCCGAAGAAGATCCCGGACATCACCGTGAACGTCGACCGCGGGATCGGGGCGATGGTGACGACCGCGTAGGCGAGGAAGAACAACCACACGAAGGCCGGTCCCAGATCCGCGCCCCAGTCGCGGACGCTCGAGATCGAGGGCAGCGGGACGAAGTAGGACGCGGCCAGGACGGCGGCGAGGAGCACGGCGGCGACGAGAGCCCGGCGCAGGATCCGTCGATCGGCCCGACGACGGCCCGACGTCGGCGGGTGACCGTCTCCGGCGCTCGCCGCGTCCGCGATCTCCGCGTCGGCCGCGGTCGGGCCGGCGACATCCTCGCTGACAGCGGATCGATCGGGCACCCGGACACTCTACGCTGGGCCCAGCGGTGTACCGGGTCCCCGAGTGCGCCACGTCACGCCGACCTCGACGCCGAGCCGAGCGAGCGATCGGCTAGTGTCGTGTACGCGCTCATCACAGTGCATTCACGGAGGTGTGCTTCCCCACATGCCACAGCAAACTGACCAGCCCAAACCCGAGTCAGAACTCGACGACGCCTACCAGGCGTGGTCGACGGCCGCCGCGGCCGTTCTGGCGAAGTCGCGACGCGTCGACGTCGACGAGCTGCCCGACACACCCGAGGCGCTGCTCTCGACCGACACCGCCGACGGGCTGACCATCCGGCCGCTCTACACACGTCGCGACGAACTCGCCGAGCCCGGTGTCCCCGGTCGCTTCCCGTTCGTCCGCGGCGCCGACCCCGCGCGTGACGTCACCACCGGCTGGCGCGTCACGGAACGGTTCGGCGACGACGCGACGCCGGCGGCGGACCTCAACGAGCTCATCCTGGAGGCGATGGCCAACGGGACGAGCGGTCTCTGGCTCTCGGTGAGCAGGCCCGGTGACGGGCTGGGGGTCGCCGACCTCGCGACGGCGCTGCGCGGCGTCTACCTCGATCTGGTGCCGGTGACGCTCGATGCGGGCACCGAGGGCATCGCGGCGGCCCGCGAACTGCTCGGCCTGAAGGAAAAGGCCCAGGCCGCTCCGGTCGCCGCCGCTCCGACGGCGGCCACCGTCCACTCCTTCGGCCTGTCGCCGCTGACGGCCGCGTTCTCGGGCCGGGCGACCGTCGATCCCGATGAGGCCACGGCCCTCGCCGCATCCGGGCTGCCCGACGGGGTCCGTACCTTCCGGGTGGACGGCAGCGACTTCGCCACCGCCGGTGCCGACAACGGCCTCGAACTCGCACTCACGGTGGCGGCCGCGGTCGCCCACCTCCGTGATCTCACCGCGGCCGGCCTCTCACCCGAGGCCGCGCTGCGTCAGATCACCTTCGGCGTCTCCGCCGACGACGACCAATTCGCCACGATCGCGAAATTCCGTGCGCTGCGCAAGATCTGGGCTCGGGTGGCCGAAGTCGTCGGCGCACCCGAGGTCGGCGGAGCGCTGACCCACGGCGTGACCGATCTGTCGATGTACTCCCAGCGGGACCCGTGGGTGAACATGCTGCGCAGCACCATCGCGGCGTTCGGCGCCGGGGTCGGCGGCGCCGACCAGCTGACCGTCCTGGGCTACGACGCGACCATCCCGGCGGACAAGCGCACCTCGAGCGCGTCCTTCTCACGACGCATCGCCCGTAACACCCAGCTGCTGCTGCTCGAGGAGTCCAACATCGGACGCGTCCTCGATCCGGCCGGCGGGTCGTGGTTCGTCGAGTCCCTGACCGACGATCTCGCCACGAACGCCTGGACGGTGTTCACCGAGGTCGAGGCCGCCGGCGGTTACCGTGTCGCGCTCGACACGGGCTGGATCGCCGAGAAGGTCGACGCCTCCCTCGCTCGCCGCGACACCGAGGTCGCGCATCGCCGCATCTCGGTCACCGGCGTCAACGAGTTCCCCAACATCGACGAGCGCGCACTGTCGGAGACGACCGGGGCCCCGGCCTCCGCGGTCACCGACGTCGTCACCGGTACGCCGCGCCTCGCGCGGATCGGACGCGCCTTCGAGGAACTGCGGGACCGGTCCGACGTCGTGCTCGCCGAGCACGGTGAACGGCCGTCGATCCTGCTCATCCCGCTCGGCAGTGTCGCCGAACACAACGGCCGCACCACGTTCGTCGCGAACTTCCTGGGTGCCGGTGGCATCACCGTCGTCAACCCGGGCCCGCTGACCGCGGACAAGGTCGGCGACGCGGTGGCCGGGGCGAACACCCCGATCGCGGTCCTCTGCGGAACCAAGGCGCGCTATGCGGAGGAGGGGCCCGCCGCACTCGCGGCCGCTCGCGCGGCCGGTCTGTCGACGGTGCTCCTCGCCGGACCGGACAAGGAATGGCCCGAGGGCGACGACCGTCCCGACGGTTCGCTGCGAGTCGGCATCGATGCGGTGAGCACCCTCGGCGACCTTCTCGACCAGCTGGTCTCGACATCCCCGAAGACGGCGGGAGCAACGGCATGACCCAGACCGAACCCGATCTGACACAGACGATTCCGAACTTCGCCGGAATCGGTCTGACATCGGACGACACCGGTGCGACGACCGCCGATGGTGCCGCGGCCGCGGTCGCCGAGGAACTCGCCTCGGCGCACGGCTATTCGGTGGACCAGGTCACCTGGAGCACCCCGGAGCAGATCGACGTCACGCCGGTGTACACGCGCGCCGAGCGCGACGCCGTCCTCGACGATGCCGAACATCCGTACCCGCTCGACTCCGTTCCCGGTGCCGCACCGTTCATCCGGGGCCCGTACCCGACGATGTACGTCAACCAGCCGTGGACCATCCGCCAGTACGCCGGCTTCTCGACCGCAGCCGAATCCAACGCCTTCTACCGTCGCAACCTCGCGGCCGGCCAGAAGGGACTGTCGGTCGCATTCGACCTCGCGACCCACCGCGGCTACGACTCCGACCATCCGCGCGTCGCCGGTGACGTCGGCATGGCCGGTGTGGCGATCGACTCGATCCTCGACATGCGTCAGCTCTTCGACGGGATCGACCTCGGCAGCGTGTCGGTGTCGATGACGATGAACGGCGCGGTGCTGCCGATCCTCGCGCTCTACGTCGTGGCCGCCGAGGAGCAGGGTGTGCCGCCGGAGAAGCTGGCCGGGACCATCCAGAACGACATCCTCAAAGAGTTCATGGTCCGCAACACCTACATCTATCCGCCGAAGCCGTCGATGCGGATCATCTCCAACATCTTCGAGTACACCAGCCAGAAGATGCCGAAGTTCAACTCGATCTCGATCTCCGGCTATCACATCCAGGAGGCCGGGGCGACGGCCGATCTGGAGCTGGCCTACACGCTCGCCGACGGCGTCGAGTACATCCGCGCCGGACTCGAGGCCGGCCTGGACATCGACAAGTTCGCCCCGCGACTGTCGTTCTTCTGGGGCATCGGCATGAACTTCTTCATGGAGGTCGCGAAGCTGCGTGCGGCGCGTCTGCTGTGGAGTGAGCTCGTCGCCGAGTTCGGTCCGAAGAACGCGAAATCACTGTCGCTGCGCACACATTCGCAGACCTCGGGCTGGTCGCTGACCGCCCAGGACGTGTTCAACAACGTGGCCCGCACCTGCGTCGAGGCGATGGCCGCCACGCAGGGTCACACCCAGTCGCTGCACACCAACGCCCTCGACGAGGCCATCGCGCTGCCGACCGACTTCTCGGCCCGCATCGCGCGCAACACCCAGCTACTCCTGCAGCAGGAGTCGGGCACCACCCGTCCGATCGATCCGTGGGCCGGTTCGAACTACGTCGAGTGGCTCACGCATCAGCTGGCGCAGAAGGCGCGCAAGCACATCCGCGAGGTCGAAGAGGCCGGCGGCATGACGCAGGCCATCAACGAGGGCCTGCCGAAGCTGCGCATCGAGGAGGCCGCGGCACGCACCCAGGCGCGTATCGACTCCGGCCAGCAGCCGTTGGTGGGCGTGAACAAGTACCAGGTCGCCGACGACGAGGAGATCGAGGTCCTCAAGGTCGAGAACTCGAAGGTGCGCGCCGAGCAGCTGGAGAAGCTGGACCGGCTTCGCGGACAACGCGATTCGGCTGCGGTCGAGGCGGCCCTGGCCGATCTCACCCGCGCGGCCGCGTCGTCGGAGGGTGGCCTGGAGAACAACCTGATGGCGCTGGCCATCGAGGCAGCACGGCACCAGGCGACGGTCGGTGAGATCTCCGAGGCACTCGAGAAGGTCTATGGTCGCCATCAGGCGGAGATCAAGACGATCAGCGGGGTGTACCGACATGAGGCGGGCGAGGTGAGCAACATCGACGCGGCGATCGAGGCCGTGCGCCAGTTCGCCGAGGCGGAGGGCCGCCAGCCGCGTGTCCTGGTCGCGAAGATGGGTCAGGACGGCCACGACCGCGGCCAGAAGGTGATCGCGACCGCGTTCGCCGACCTCGGCTTCGACGTCGACGTGGGCCCGCTGTTCGCCACGCCGGAGGAGGTGGCCGCGCAGGCCGCCGACAACGACGTGCACGTGGTGGGTGTGTCGTCGCTGGCCGCCGGGCACCTGACGCTGGTCCCGGCCCTGCGGGAGGCGCTGCGTGAGGTCGGCCGCGAGGACATCATGGTGGTCGTCGGCGGCGTGATCCCGCCCGGCGACTTCGCCGAACTGTACGAGGCCGGCGCCGCCGCGATCTTCCCGCCCGGATCGGTCATCGCCGACTCGGCCGTGGAACTCATCGGCAAGCTCGCCGACACCCTCGGCCTGGAACTGCCCGGGGCGACCGCGAACTGATGGCGGTCCAACCGCGACGTCCCATCGACGTCGACGCGCTGGCCGACGCTGTCCTGGCCGATCGCCGCGCCGATCTGGCGCGTGCGATCACGCTCGTCGAGTCCAAGCGCGCCGATCACCGGGCCGCCGCCCAGGAGCTGTTGCTGAAGCTGACGCCGCACGCGGGCAAGTCGTTCCGCGTCGGCATCACCGGCGTCCCCGGGGTGGGCAAGTCGACGACGATCGAGGCGCTCGGCATGCACCTGCTGGAGCTGGGCCACAAGGTGGCGGTGCTCGCCGTCGACCCCAGTTCGACGCGCACGCGGGGCTCGATCCTCGGCGACAAGACCCGAATGGGCCGGCTGTCGACGGCCGAGAACGCCTACATCCGGCCGTCGCCGACGTCGGGCACGCTCGGCGGCGTGGCCAAGGCCACCCGCGAGAGCATCGTGCTCGTCGAGGCGGCCGGCTTCGACGTCGTGCTGGTCGAGACGGTGGGCGTCGGGCAGTCCGAGGTGACGGTCGCGAACATGGTCGACACGTTCACGTTCCTCACCCTGGCCCGCACCGGGGATTCGTTGCAGGGCATCAAGAAGGGTGTTCTCGAACTCGCCGACGTGGTCGTGGTGAACAAGGCCGACGGCAAACACCTCAACGAGGCGAAGAGCGCGGCACGCGAGTTGAAGAACGCGCTGAAGCTGATCTACCCGCACGATGCGCTGTGGATGCCGCCGGTGCTGACCATGAGCGCGATCGAGAACACCGGCGTCGACGAGTTCTGGAAGACCGTGGTACGCCACAACGAGACCCTCACCGCGGCAGGAGAGTTCACCGCCCGCCGCAACCAGCAACAGATCGACTGGACCTGGGCGATGGTTAACGACATCGTGTTGTCCCGGCTCGGTGACTCACCCGCCGTGCGCGGGATCCGCGGCGACGTGGAGCAGCAGCTCCGGGACGGGTCGCTGACCCCGGCCCTCGCCGCGCAACGGATCGTGGACGCGTTCGACGAGCGCTGAGTGCACCGATCGAGGTCGCATGCGATCTCGATCCGTCCGTGCGACCTCGATCGAGGTCGCGTCAACGGACTGAGGTCGCATGCGACGTCAATCCCGGCGGCGGCGCGGACATCTGGTGCGGCCCGGCGCCCCGGGGTTAGAGCATCAGGCCAACAGCGGTGCCAGCGTCTCGCCGAGTAGCGAGACCCGCCCCGGCACATGGCCGTTGGCGGGAGCGTTCACCGTGACACCGTCGACACCGGTCGCGAGCAGCTCGGCGTAGCGGGCGGCCACCTCGTCGGGATCCCCGACGATCGTCGATCCGCGGCGTGACTCGGCCGCCGGTGTGCGCTCCAGGTAGGCCTCCAGCTCCGCGGTCGCCTCGGCGGCGGTCGGCGCCACGCAGGCCGACGTCTGGACGGTCACGGTGATCTCCGAGCGGTCCCGGCCGAGTCGTTCGCAGTGTTCGGCGAGGGCGTCGAGTTTGCGGGGGATGTCGGCGGGTGTGCACAGCAGGTTCGATTCGTCGGCGTACTGCGCGACCATCCGCAACGTCTTGCGCTCGCCGCCGCCGCCGATCATCACGGGGATCTTCGATAGCGGCGCAGGCACATTGAGAGCGTTGGTGACCCGATAGCGGTCACCGTCGAGGCTGGGAGCCTCCCCGGCGAGCATGCCGAGGATGATCTGCAGCGCCTCCTCGAGGCGCTCGAACCGGTCGGTGAACGTCCCGAACTCATACCCGAGCGAATCATGTTCCAGCTCATACCATCCCGCACCGATGCCGAGCTGGGCCCGACCACCCGACACCACGTCGAGAGCCGTGACCGTCTTCGCGAGCAGCGTCGGGTTGCGGTAGGTGTTGCCGGTGACGAGCGACGACAGACGGACCTTCGAGGTGTGCTGGGCGAGTGCCGCGAGCAGGGTGTAGCACTCGATCATCGGATCGTCGGGCTCACCGAGCATCGGCAACTGATAGAAGTGGTCCATCACGAAGACGGTGTCGAAACCGGAGTTCTCGGCCTCTTGCGCCTGCGCGACCACGGTGGGGAACAACTGGTCGGCGGCGCCGCCGGGGTAGGTGAAGTTCGGGATCTGGTAACCGAGTCGAGTCACCCGTTCAGAGTAGTCCGGTGGACTCCTCCGGCGCGGTGCCGACGATTTCGGGTGCGCGACTGCGCGCGAACGCGCCGATCGTCTCGATCAATTCGTCGAACACGGCGTCGACGTCGGTGGAGGTCGCGATGTGGGCGTTGGGTCCGGGTGCGGTCATCGCGCGTTCGTCGGCCACGGTCATGCCCCGCGTCAGCGTCCCGGCGAGTTCGACGTCGACGCGCGCCGGGCGGGTCTCGACCGTGTCGGGGGCCAGCGCGACCAGTGCGGCGAACGGGTCGTGCAGGTGGGCGATGTAACCCTCGTCGTGATCGTCGTGGAACTCGAAATAGAACCGCAGGGCGTCGACGAGATGCCGGATGATCTCGTTGTCGGCGACCGAACGGAGTCCGCGTTCGTCGGTCGGGTCCGGGCACTCGACGGGTGTGCTGCCGGCCGCGGCGGCGAGTCGGACCACGTGATCGGGTGTCAGGACGACCGACTCGGTGAGGTCGAGCGCGCAGACGATCGGTTCCGGGGCGCCCGCGGTGCCGAAGGCGGTGAACACCTCGGCCGCTGCTTCCGGGTCGACGGCCACATTCCACTCCGAGGTGGGCGTCGTGTTGCCGTGGGTGTGGAAGGCGCCGCCCATGATGACCAGGCGCCGCAGGCGCGCCGGCAGGTCCGGGTCGCGTCGGATCGCGGTCGCCAGGGACGTGAGGGGGCCGGTCACCAGGCCGACGAGTTCGCCGGCGTGCGCCTGCGACGCCTCGATCCAGGCGTCGGCGGCGTCGAGATGGCTCGGCGTCGTGGTCGGGGTCGGCAGTTCGGCGTGTCCGACGCCCAGCGGACCGTGGGTGTCCTCGGTGGTCATCAGCGCGGCGACGAGGGGAGTGGCCGGGCCGGTGTGGACGGGCACCTCGGGGCGTCCGCACAGCTCGAGCCACGAGAGATTGTTGGCCGTCACGACATCGACGGGCACATTGCCGGCCGTGGAGGCCACTCCGACGAGGTCGACGTCGGTGCGCGCGAGCAGATAGATCAGCGCGAGTGAGTCGTCGATGCCGGTGTCGCAGTCGAAGAACAGGCGCTGGGTCACCGCACAATTGTGCCGGGTCCGCTGCGAACGCGGGTCCACCACCCCGTCGGGACCCTAGGCTCACGGCAGCCGGGGCGGACCGTCGTCGGCTCGATGAGCCCCGGAGGAACCGATGGCCCCGACACGACACACGCTGGCCGCCCTGGGTGCCGGTGCGGTCCTCCTGGTGAGCGCGTGCGGCGCGAACAGCGCCGAGCCCGAGGCTTCCTCGACGAGTGGTTCGGCCGGCGCGAGCGGTACGCCGTCGGCTCCCGTCGTCACACCGGTGGTCGGGTCGGTGATGTTCGCGCCGACACCGTTCGCCGGTTCCGACGGCGACAACCACCTCGTCTATGAGATCTCGCTGACCAACTACATGCGCACACCGGTGACGGTCGCCGGAGTCGAGGTGCTCGACGCCACCACCGACCGCGAACCGCTGCTCACCCTCGACGAAAACGGGGTCCGCGGTCGGCTCAAGCCCACCGGCGCCCCGTCGGTGCCGCCCGGTCCGGGCGCACCCGAGGGGTACTCCGACGTTCTGGCGCCGGGACAGAACGGCGTCCTCTTCCTCCACGTGACCTTCTCCGGGAATGCGCCGAAGCAGCTGATCCACGAGATCGCCGTGCGTGCCGACGCGGCGCCACCGGGTATGCGGGATGTCGACGAACGCCTCGCGCCCGTCACGGTGGGCGATTCGACCGTCCCGGTCCTGGGACCACCCCTGCTCGGTGAGCACTACATCGCCGCCGACGCGTGCTGCGACGCCGTCCGGCACACACGCGCGCTTCTACCCCTGAACGGGTCACCGGTCCTCGCCCAGCGGTACGCGGTGGACTGGGAGCAGGCCGGTGCCGATGGCCGGATCTTCGTCGGCGACGCGAAGAATCCGGCGAGCTACCGGATCTTCGGCGATGACGTGCTCGCCGTCGCCGACGGCACGGTGGTCGCCAGCCGCAACGACCTGCCGGAGCAGACACCGGGGACGTTCCCGCCGGATCTGGCCATCGGCGACGCCGACGGCAACAACCTCGTCCTCGACATCGGCGACGGCTTCTACGTGAACTATGCGCATATGCAACCCGGGTCGGTCCGCTTCGCCCCTGGCGACCGGGTGCGCCGGGGTGAGGTCATCGGCAAGGTCGGCAACACCGGGAACTCGGTGGCGCCGCACCTGCACGTCCACGTCATGAACGGGCCGGAGTTCCTCGGCTCGCAGGGTGTGCCCAGCGTGACCGAGGAGTTCACGATCACCGGCCGGGTGGTCGACACCGCGGCGTTCGACGCCTCGGAGGCCACCGTGGTGCTGTTGCGGCTCGCCCCCGGCGTGACGGAGAGCACACACGAGAAGCAGATGATCCTCGATCAGAACATCGTCACGTTCACCGCAGGCTGACAACGGTTTCCGGCGTCACCGCCTCGCACCCGCCACACAACACGGGGTCGGTCACGACTGGACAACGATCTCATCATCCGTACGGTCGGACCCATGTCGATTCAGGACTCTGCCTTCGAATGGACGGAAACGAACCGCGAATGGCTGATCGAGAACCCCGCTCGCATCGTCGCCTACGTGGCCGTGGCGTTGATCGTCCGCTTCGTGATCCACCGTGCCATCGACCGCGCCACCCGGCCACGGACCGCCGGCGGGGAGCCGGGCCGCGGCTCCGCTCTCATGCGCGGACTGCGGTCGAAGTCGGCCTCCACCGAGCGCAACGCCCAGATCGCCGCACGCCGTGCACAGCGGGCCGCGACGATCGGGTCGGTGCTCAAGTCGACGGTGTCGATCGTGCTGCTCGTCTGGGTGGTGCTGTCGGTCCTGAGCGTCCTCGGCGTCAACATCGCGCCGTTCATCGCCTCGGCCGGCATCGTCGGCCTCGCCATCGGTTTCGGTGCGCAGAACCTGGTGCGCGACTTCGTGACCGGCGTCTTCATGCTGCTCGAGGACCAGTACGGCGTGGGTGACATCGTCGATCTCGGCGAGGCCGTGGGCGAGGTCGAATCGGTGGGGCTGCGCGTCACCACCCTGCGCGACATCGACGGCACCCTCTGGTACGTCCGCAACGGCGAGATCGCCCGCGTGGGCAACATGAGCCAGGAGTTCGCGGTCGCGCGCGTCGACGTCCCGGTGGCGCCCGGCGCCGACATCGACAAGGCGCAGCAGGTGGCCGACGAGGCGGCCCGCACCGCGGTGGAGGAGGACTCGACCGACATCCTCGGCCAGATCGAGATGCTCGGCGTCCAGGAGGTGTCGTCGGATCAGGTCGTCCTGCGTCTGACGGTGAAGACCAAACCGAACGGCCAGTGGGCGGTGCAGCGGCGACTGCGTCGGGCGATCCTGCGGGCCTTCGTGGAGAACTCGATCGATCTGCCGTACTCGCGGGCGTGGGCGGCGCTCGCGGATTCGGTCGCACCCTGACGCGGAGATCGCCTGCGGCACAACGAGAAGAACCCCGGCGGTGAGCCGGGGTTCTTCTCGTTGTTCTGGTGTCCGAGGGGGGACTTGAACCCCCACGTCCGTTAATAGGACACTAGCACCTCAAGCTAGCGCGTCTGCCATTCCGCCACTCGGACCTGCGTGCCGCGGTGAGCGTCCGGCGATCTCCCGCCGGTGGTCTCTCGACCCCGTCTCGCTGCAGCGGGATAACCCTAACCGAGGTTGCCCGAGTATCCCAAATCCCGTAGGAGTGAGGGGTGTCTTCACAGTCTGCGACCGACGAAGTGGTCGATCTGGTCAGCCAATTGATCCGTTTCGACACCTCCAACACGGGCGAGCCCGAGACCACCAAGGGCGAGGAGGAGTGCGCCAAGTGGGTGGCCCAGCAGCTCGAGGAGGTGGGCTACACCACGCAGTACGTCGAGTCCGGCCGTCCCGGCCGCGGCAACGTGTTCGCGCGCCTTGCCGGCCCGCCCGACTCCGATCGCGGCGCGCTGCTGATCCACGCCCACCTCGACGTCGTGCCCGCCGAACCGGCCGACTGGAGCGTGCATCCGTTCTCCGGTGCCATCAAGGACGGCTACATCTGGGGCCGCGGCGCGGTCGACATGAAAGACATGGCCGGAATGGCCCTGGCGCTCGCGCGTCAGTTCAAACGAGACGGCACCGTGCCGCCCCGGGAGCTGGTGTTCGCGTTCCTCGCCGACGAGGAGGCCGGCGGGGCGTGGGGCGCGCACTGGCTCGTCGAGAACCGGCCCGACCTGTTCGAGGGCATCACCGAGGCCGTCGGCGAGGTCGGCGGCTTCTCGCTCACCGTCGACCGGCCCGACGGCACGCAGAAACGTCTCTATCTGGTCGAGACGGCCGAGAAGGGGCTCGCGTGGATGCGGCTCACCGCCGAGGCGCGGGCCGGGCACGGATCGTTCCTGCACGACGAGAACGCCGTCACCGAGGTCGCCGAGGCGGTCGCCCGGATCGGTCGGCACACGTTCCCCCTGGTGATGACGGAATCGGTCAGCCAGTTCCTGGCCGAGGTCAGTGCGGAGACGGGCCTGGACCTGAGTCCCGAGGCCCCCGACCTGGAGACGTCGCTGTTCAAGCTGGGCAACCTCGCGCGGATCATCGGCGCGACCCTGCGTGACACCGCCAATCCCACGATGCTCAAGGCCGGCTACAAGGCCAACGTCATCCCGCAGAAGGCCGAGGCGGTCATCGACTGCCGCGTGCTCCCCGGGCGGCAGGCCGCGTTCGAGAAGGAGATCGACGAACTCATCGGCCCCAACGTGCGGCGGGAGTGGATCACCCATCTCGATTCCTACGAGACGACCTTCGACGGTGACCTGGTGGATGCGATGAACGCCGCCGTCCTCGAGCACGATCCGCAGGGAAAGACGGTGCCGTACATGCTCTCCGGCGGCACCGACGCCAAGGCGTTCGCGAAGCTGGGCATCCGGTGCTTCGGGTTCGCGCCGTTGCGGTTGCCGCCCGAACTCGACTTCGCGGCCCTGTTCCACGGCGTCGACGAGCGAGTGCCCGTCGATTCGGTTTTGTTCGGCACCAAGGTCTTCGAGCACTTTCTGCGGCACAGCTGAGCACACCACTACAGTGGGCGGCACGGCCTTCCCGCCGATCCGGGCGCACCGGTTCGGAGGGTGACCGGCACTCTTCCGACGCGCGAAACGTGAGAAAGGTGAACACATGTCGTCATTCGACCCGTACTCCCCGCTGCCGAGCCTTCCCGGTTTCACCCTGACCTCGGAGAGCTTCACCGACGGGGCCGCACTCGCCAACGGGCAGGTGAGCGGGATCATGGGTGCGGGTGGCGAGGACCTCTCCCCGCAGCTGAGCTGGTCCGGCTTCCCCGCCGAGACCAAGAGTTTCGCCGTCACCGTCTATGACCCCGACGCTCCGACCGCCGCCGGGTTCTGGCACTGGGCCGTCGCCGACATCCCCGCCTCGGTCACGAGCCTGCCCGAGGGCGCCGGCGACGACGACGGGTCCGGGCTCCCCGACGGCGCGGTCACCCTCACCAACGACGCTTCGCTACGCCGCTACATCGGTGCCGCACCGCCTCCCGGACACGGAGCGCACCGCTATTTCGTCGTCGTGCACGCCGTGGACACCGAATCGCTCGGGCTGCCGGAGAACGCGACACCGGCCTACCTGGGTTTCAACCTGTTCTCGCATGCGATCGCGCGTGCGACCCTCGTCGGCACCTACGAGCAACCAGCCGAGAACGTCTGAGTTCACGCACGGCCGATCGCCCGGTGCGCCTGCGTGCGGGGCGATCGGTGGCCGTCAGGGCTGGTTGCGGGCCGCGCAACCGACCGCGTCGGAGATCGAGGCGAAGCCACCGTCCCGGGCGCGCCGGGCGAGTCCGGCATGGAGTTCGGCGAGCCACACCGGGCCGCCGTAGATGAAGCCGGTGTAGACCTGCAACAGGTCGGCACCGGCGCAGATCCGCTCCCAGGCCTGGTCGACGGTCTCGATGCCGCCCACGCTGACGAGCGCGACACGTCCGCCGACGCGGTCGTAGAGGCGACGCAGCACCGTCAGCGACCGAGCGGCGACCGGCGGCCCGGACAGCCCACCGGCACCGATCTCGTCGACCTCGTGCGACGCGGTGCGCAGACCCTCGCGGCCGATCGTGGTGTTGGTGGCGACGATCCCGGCCAGGCCGAGCTCCACGGCCAGGTCCGCCACGGCGTCGACGTCGTCGTCGACGAGGTCGGGGGCGATCTTCACCAGCACCGGGACGTCCACGGCGGCGAGCACCGCGGCCAGGATCGGTCGCAGTGAGTCGACGGCCTGCAGATCACGCAGTCCCGGGGTGTTCGGCGAACTCACGTTGACCACGACGAAATCCGCGAGCGGTCCGAGCAGTTCCGCCGAACGCCGGTAGTCGTCGATGGCGTCCTCGACCGGGACGACCTTGGTCTTGCCGATGTTGGCTCCGATGGGGACCGACACCGGCCCCCGTCGTACCTCGGTCAGGTGCTGTGCGGCCACCTCGGCACCGGGATTGTTGAAGCCCATCCGATTGATCAGCGCACGGTCCGCGGGCAGCCGGAACAATCGCGGCGTCGGATTCCCGGGCTGCCCCTGGCCGGTGATCGTGCCGATCTCGGCGAACCCGAAGCCGAGCTGACCCCAGGTGTTCACCGCGCCGGCCGTCTTGTCGAACCCGGCCGCCAGACCGATCGGGGCGGGGAAGTCGACGCCGAACACCCGCGTCCGCAGGATCGGATCATGCCGGGCCAACAGCCTCGCGGTCAGGAACGCCAACGGCGAAAACCGCCCGACGACGCGCAGCACCGAGAACACGATGTGATGGATTCGCTCCGGATCGACGCGGAACATGATCGAGCGCACTAGGGGATAGCACCACCGGTTGAGCACGGGAAGTACTCGGGTGGTGCTGCGGGACATCAGCATGCGCGGGCGCTCCGTGGGTCGTTGTCGTCGAATCCGGTGGACCGGTCGCCGGTCGGGTCGGCGGTGTCGGGCCCGCGTGAACCTCGCGGCGGCCGGCGCCGTTTGAGCAGCACCTTGCGGGTTCCGTCGGAGTAGAGCCGCACCCGGGACAGCTCCCAACCGCCGAACTCCGCCTCGAGGGCCAACCGCATCGAGGCGGTCACCCGGGTGACGTCAGGGGGAAGACGCAGCAGGATGCACTCGACATCCTCCGAGGTGACCTCCCACCCGTCGGGATAGCGCGAACCGAGGCGCGCAGCAGTACGCGCACTACGAGCGTGCGGACGCCGGTCAGTATTCATTCGGCCCGCTCGCTTCGCTCCCGGCGCCGGGGTTCATTCGGCCCGCCCGTCGTCGGGAACCACCTGGAGTCCGCCGTTCCGCGCCGAGAGCACGTAGACGGTGCCCGATCCGTCGACCACGATGCGGTCGGGCTGTACGACCGAGGCGAACCGCCGGACCTCGGTGGGTTCACCGTCTGCCAGGTCAAATGCCACCACCTCGTTGTCGCCGGTCGTCGAAACCCAGAGCAGGTCTCGGGTGTCGTCGTAGTCTACGGCGTACGGTCCGCCGGCCACCGGGTAGCGAAAACGCATCACCAGCGGTGATCCGAAGAAGCCGAGGATCTCGCCGTCACGGGTGTTGGCGACCAGCACGCGTCCGAACTCGTCGACGGTCGAGTTGGTGGCCCCGTTGCCCGCACGCAGCGCCGGCCCCAGTTCACCGGATTCGGGGTCGACGGGGGTCACCGACGACTGCGCCCGATCGAGGACGACGACCTGGCCGTCGAGGCCTTCCGCAGACTCGGGCGCGGCCGTCACCGAGTCCACCCGTACGAAGCGATCGACGTCGTGCTTCTTCGCGAAATCGTTGTCGTACACGAGGACTCGTCCATCGGCCGTGCCGACGACGAGCAGCCCGGCCGTGGTCCGGGCGATCGCCGTCGGCTGGTCGGACTCGAGGTCGCCCGTGCGGACCCGCCCGTCGGCATCGACGACGACGAGCGCACCCGGGCCCGCGCCGACGAACCCGCCGTCGTCGCCGGCGGCCAGGGCGGTGAGGCCCGGGACCGCGATCGTCTGCGGCGGGGTCGTCAGCGCCCCGGCGTCGTAGCGGAGGATCTGGTTGCCGTCGGCCGAGAGGACGGCGACGCTGCCACCCGACGCGGCGAGCGCACGCGCCCCGGCCGGGGCGGGCACGACGGTGCCCGCGGGAGCCGTCGTCGAATTCGCGGGCGCCTCCGGCGCGGTCGCGGGCACGACGGTCGGTACGTCGGGGGTGCCGTCGTCGGAGCCGCACGCGGTGATCATGCCCACACCGATGACCAGTGCCGCCGTGGCCGCGATCGGACCCCGTAGCCGCGACACGCCCGTGTGGGGCTGGTGACTTGGGCGTGAAGGTCGCGGGAAGAGCATGTCCCCATCTTGCGCGACCGCTTCCGCGCGCCGCTCAGGCGGGTCGGGGCCGTGTCGTCGTGTCGGGTCGGCTGCGGCGGTCCCAAGTAGCATCGGGCGCCGTGACCGACACCATGACGTGGACCCAGTCGATCGTCCTCGGGGCGTTGCAGGGCCTCACCGAGTTCCTGCCGATCTCGTCGTCCGGGCATCTCCGGATCGCCTCCGAACTGATGTTCGGCGAGGACGCCGGGGCCTCCTTCACCGCGGTCACGCAGCTCGGCACCGAGGCCGCGGTCCTCGTCTTCTTCGCCCGCGACATCGTCCGCATCATCACCGCGTGGTTCCGCGGGCTCCGTCATGCCGACGAGCGGAACGTCGACTACCGGATCGGCTGGTACGTGATCTTCGCGACCATCCCGATCGGCCTGATCGGTTTCCTGTTCAAGGACGAGATCCGCACCACCGGACGCAATCTGTGGCTCGTCGCCATCATGCTGATCGTGTTCGCCGGCGTGTTCTGGCTGGCCGAGCGCTACGGGCAGAAGCAGCGGAACCTCGAACAGCTCACCCTGCGGGACGGCCTCGTGATGGGTGGCGCCCAATGTCTGGCGCTGATCCCGGGCGTGTCGCGCTCCGGTGCGACCGCGAGTGCCGGCCTGTTCCTCGGACTCGAACGCGAAGCCGCCTTCCGCTTCTCGTTCCTGCTGGCCATCCCCGCGGTCACCGCATCCGGCCTGTTCAGCCTCCCGGACGCGTTCAACCCGAGCGGGGAGGGCATGGAGGCCAGCGGGCCCCAGCTGCTCGTCGCGACGCTGGTCGCGTTCGTCGTCGGTTATGCCGCGATCGCCTGGCTGCTCAAGTTCGTCAGCGCGCACTCCATGAACTGGTTCGGCGCCTATCGCATCGTGCTGGGCGTCACGCTGATCATCCTGTTGTCGACCGGCGTCGTCTCGGCGACCTGATGCCACGGCCGCGGCGCCGGGCGGTCGCGCCGTGCGGTCCCGCCGGGCCGGTGCCTATGGTTGTGGGATGACCGTGATCCTTCTCCGGCACGGCCGTTCGACGGCGAACACCTCAGGGGTGCTCGCCGGTCGCAGCGCCGGCGTCCACCTCGACGACCGCGGGCGCGCCCAGGCCGATGATCTGGTTCGTCGGCTCGGCGACCATCTCGGGTCCATTCGCGCGGTGGCGCGTTCGCCGCTCGAAAGGTGCGCCGAGACCGTCCAGCCACTGCTGGCGGCGCTGGCCGCCGATGGGCAGGCGCCACCCGAGATCGTCGTCGACGATCTCGCCGAGGTCGACTACGGCGGGTGGACCGGGCGTCCGATCTCGGAATTGTTGACCGAACCGCTGTGGAAGGTCGTGCAGCGGCAGCCGTCGGCCGCGATCTTCCCCGACGGGGAGGGACTCGCCGATGTGCAGGCACGGGCCGTACGCGCCATCCGCGAACTGGACCGCGTCCACGGCGGCCCGGACGGTTCGGGGGTGTGGATCGCCTGCTCGCACGGTGACGTGATCAAGTCGATCATCGCCGACGCCATGGGCAGCCACCTCGACGCCTTCCAGCGCATCGTCGTCGAACCGGCGTCGATCAGCGTGATCCGCTACACGCCGTCGCGTCCGTATGTCCATACGGTGAATGCGACCGAGTTGCTGTCCATCCCGAAGCCCCCGCCGCCGGCGCAGGACGGGCAGCGACCGTCCGACGACGCGGTGGTGGGCGGCGACACGGGCGCGGATGTCGCGCCGTCCGCCAACGGTGCCGCGACGATCCCGGCGACATCGGGATAATGAACCAGACGACGAAGGAGGTGTGATGTCTCGAGCGATTCACGTGTTCCGGAGCCCGGACCGCTTCGTGGCGGGCACGATCGGGCAGCCCGGTGACCGCACGTTCTACCTCCAGGCGGTCCACGAGGCCCGCATCATCAGCGTGATGCTGGAGAAGCAGCAGGTCCAGATCCTCGCCGACCGGATCGGTGCCCTGCTCGACGAGATCCACCGACGCTTCGGCACGCCGATCCCGCCGGAGACCGACCGGGTCGGTGACCTGAGTCCGCTGGTGATGCCGGTCGACGCCGAGTTCCGGGTCGGCACCATGGGTCTCGGCTGGGACGCCGAATCCGAGGCGGTGGTGGTCGAGTTGCTCGCCATCACCGAGGGGGAGTTCGACGAGAGCGTGGTCCTCGACGACACCGACGAGGGCCCGGACGCGGTGCGGGTCTTCCTGACGACCGCGGCGGCCCGTGAGTTCGCCGCCCGTTCGTCGAGGGTGATATCCGCGGGACGACAGCCGTGCCCGCTGTGCAGCGAACCGCTCGATCCCGAAGGTCACCTGTGTATCCGGACCAACGGGTACAAACGGGCCGCGGAGTTGAGCAAATCCCTCGACTTCATCGACCCCGATGTCTTCAACAGCCTTGCCGCACAGAATGATCCGGGCCTGGCGGTTGATGACGACCCCTTCGGTCAGGCGGGGGACACCCCGCCGTCCGGTGACCCGGACGACCCCGACGAGCCCGGTGACGCCGGCTCTTCCGCACGTGACTGACGAGCCCGCGGTCGACCACGTCCTCCGCGACGGCGAACTCACCATCCTCGGCCGGATCCCCTCGGCCAGCAACGCGACGCTCGTGTGCGATGCGGTGCTCGACGACCGGACCTCGGTGCGCTGTGTGTACAAACCGGTGCGCGGTGAGGTGCCGCTGTGGGACTTCCCCGACGGCACGCTCGCCGGACGGGAAGTGGCGTCGTATCTGATCTCGGAGGCGCTGGGGTGGGACACGATCCCGACCACGGTGCACCGCGACGGGCCGCTCGGGCCCGGGATGGTGCAGCGCTGGGTCGATACACCCGACAACACCGATCACCCGATCCCGGAGACCGAACCGCGGGTCGACCTGGTCGACCTGTGCCCGGTGGGCGCGGTACCCACCGGCTACCTCGCGGTCCTGCAGGCCTACGACCCGTACGGCGACCCCGTCGTGCTGGTGCACGCCGACGACCCGCGGTTACAGCGCATGTCGGTGCTCGACGTCATCCTCAACAACGCCGACCGCAAGGGCGGTCACGTCCTGGAAGGTCTGGACGGCACCGTCTACGGGATCGACCACGGCATCTGCCTGCACGAGGAGGACAAGCTGCGCACGGTGCTGTGGGGCTGGGCGGGCGAACCGGTACCCGGGCACCTCGTCGCCGATGTCGCCGAACTCGCCGAACGCCTGGCGACCGACGGCTCGGCGCTGCGCGCACAGCTCGCCGAACACATCACGCCCGACGAGATCGAGTCGCTCGCGATCCGCGCGATCGTGGTCGCCGAGAGCGCGACCATGCCGCACCCGCCCGGTCACCGGCCCATCCCGTGGCCGCCGTTCTGAGCGAGTGCGCTCCGTCCCGGACGAGGCCGTGAAGGGCCTGCGCGCGGTGGGCAATACAGTGGACGCATGCAGATGTGGCCCGATCTCGAACTCCCCGCCGTACCGGGCAGTGGACCCGCCCTCCGTCTCTACGACACCGCCGACCGTGCGGTCCGTCCCGTCGCCCCCGGGGCCACCGCGACCATGTACGTGTGCGGCATCACCCCCTACGACGCGACCCACCTGGGGCACGCCGCCACCTATGTGACCTTCGACCAGGTCAACCGGATCCTGCGCGATCAGGGCCACGAGGTCCACTACGTGCAGAACGTCACCGACGTCGACGACCCGCTGTTCGAACGGGCGGACCGGGACGGCGTCGACTGGCGTGATCTCGGGGCGCGGGAGACGCAGCTGTTCCGCGACGACATGACCGCTCTGCGCGTCCTGCCCCCGCGCGATTACATCGGCGCGGTCGAGTCGGTCAACGAGGTCGTCGAGGTCGTCGGCAAGCTGCTGGCCTCCGGGGCCGCCTACACCGTCGACGACGCGCAGTTCCCGGACGTCTATTTCCGCGCCGATGCCACCGAACAGTTCGGCTACGAGTCGGGATACGACCGCGAGACCATGGAACGGTTCTTCGCCGAGCGCGGCGGCGATCCCGATCGTCCCGGTAAGCGCGATCCGCTCGACGCGCTGCTGTGGCGCGCCGAACGTCCGGGTGAGCCGTCGTGGGAGTCGCCGTTCGGTCCGGGCCGGCCGGGCTGGCACATCGAGTGTTCGGCGATCGCGCTGAACCGGCTCGGGATCGAGTTCGACATCCAGGGCGGCGGTAACGATCTCATCTATCCGCACCACGAGTACTCGGCGGCCCACGGGGAGGCCCTCACCGGCTCGCGGCGGTTCGCCCGGCACTACGTGCACACCGGGATGGTCGGGCTCGACGGCGAGAAGATGTCGAAGAGTCGTGGCAATCTCGTGTTCGTGTCGGTCCTGCGTCGCGAGGGCGTGGACCCCGCGGCCATCCGACTCGCACTGCTCGCCGACCACTACCGCGGTGACCGGATGTGGACGGACGCGGTCCTGGACACGGCCGTCGAACGCCTCGGTCGCTGGCGTGCGGCGCTCGGCGCCGGCGCCGGACCCGACGCCGAACCGGTCATCGCGCGGCTCCGCCAGCATCTCGCCGACGATCTCGACACCCCCAAAGCGCTTGCCGCAGTGGACGGTTGGTGCGCGGATGTGCGCAACGGAATCGGTTCGTCGACGACGGCGCCCGCCGAACTCGCGGCCGCGGTCGACGCGCTGCTGGGAATCCCGCTCGTCCCCGACGTCCGATAGGCGTTGTCCCCACGCCCGGATGTCCGCGCGCCGACGTCTGGGTAGAGTGCTGACGTGGCGCGCGTGCAAGAGATCCGACCCGAGACCGACGCCGGGGTGTACACCGTCGTCACCCGGACGTCGACCTACCTGCTGGATTTCACCGAGATGACGCTGCTCCGGGCCCCCGGGGTCGGCGGCACCGAGAACGAGGACTGGACGGTCAGCAGGCTCCGACGCGACTCCGAGGACATCCCGCTGCTCGGGGTGAAGTCCTGTCGCCTGGGGGAGTCCGCGCAATTCTGGGTGCGCGCCGCCGACGATCCCGACGTCCGCACGTGGCGGATCACCACCCCCGTGGTGTCCATCGAGAAGATCGGCTGACGACCCGGATTCCGGCCGGACGCCTGGTTCAGGGTCCGAACGGGCCCTGGCCGCGACGCTTGAGATACCGCTCGAACTCCGCGGCCAGCGCGTCGCCGTCGATCTTCGCCATGACCTCGTCGGTGTCGACCTCGGCGTCCCCGCGCTCCTCGAGCCCGCGCACGTAGTCGGCGATCTCCTCGTCGTCTTCCGTCATCTCGGTGACCGCGCGTTCCCATTCCTCCGCCTGCTCGGGGAGGGTGCCGAGCGGCACCTCGATGTCGAGGACCTCCTCGACCCGGGTCAGCAGCGCCACCGTGGCCTTCGGGTTCGGCGGCGTCGACACGTAGTGGGGGACGGCCGCCCAGAACGAGACGGCCGGCAGACCCGCCTGGACGAAGAGATCCTGGAGCACGCCGGTGATGCCGGTCGGTCCCTCGTAGCGACTCTCCGCGAGGTTGTACCGGGCCGCGGACTCGCTGCTGTAGGCCGCGCCGGTCACCGGCACCGGGCGGGTGTGCGGGGTGTCGGCGAGCAACGCGCCCAGCATCACCGTGGTCTCGACACCGAGCTCTTGCGCGAGGTCGACGATCTCGGCGCAGAACGCCCGCCACCGCATGTTGGGTTCGATGCCGCGGACCAGCACGATGTCGCGGTCGGCGCCCCGCGGGCTGCAGTACGAGATGGACGTCGTCGGCCAGTCGATCCGGCGCGTGACCCCGTCGATCTGATTCACGGTGGGGCGATTGACCTGGAAGTCGTAGTATTCATCGGAGTCGATGTCGGCGAGGGGTCGGGCGTCCCATTCGAGTGCCAGGTGCTCGACAGCGCTGCTGGCGGCGTCCCCGGCGTCGTTCCACCCCTCGAAGGCCGCGAGCAGAATGGGTCTGCGCAGCTGGGGAAGGTTCGACGTCTGCTCAGCGTTCACCGATCCAGCCTACGACCGAACACGCAGAGAGGGCGAACTACGCTGTCAACCATGTCCCCTGACTTCTCCGGAACCGATCCACGCGATTTCGACACGACATTTCTGTCGGCGATGTCGCGTCGGGTACTGATCGGCGACGGGGCGATGGGCACCATGCTGCAGGCCGCGGATCTGACGCTCGACGACTTCCGTGGCCTCGAGGGTTGCAACGAGATCCTCAACGACACCCGGCCCGACGTCCTCGAGGGCATCCACCGTGCGTACTTCGAGGCCGGCGCCGACGCCGTGGAGACCAACACCTTCGGGTGCAACCTCTCGAATCTGGGCGATTACGACATCGCGGACCGGATCCGGGAGCTGTCGTACAAGGGAACGACGATCGCGCGCGACGTCGCCGACGAGATGGGTCCCTCGGCCGACGGCACCGACCGTTTCGTCCTGGGTTCGATCGGGCCGGGCACCAAGCTGCCCAGCCTCGGCCACACCACGTATGCGGACATCCGCGACGCCTACCTGGAATGCGTCATCGGCATGCTCGAGGGCGGTGCCGACGCGATCCTGATCGAGACCTCGCAGGATCTGCTGCAGGTGAAATCGGCGGTGGTGGCCGCCCGCCGTGCGATGGAGCGGGTGGGCCGCAGGATCCCGATCATCTCCCACGTCACGGTCGAGACGACCGGCACGATGCTCCTCGGCTCGGAGATCGGTGCCGCGCTGACAGCGCTGGAGCCGCTCGGTATCGATCTGATCGGCCTGAACTGCGCCACCGGTCCCGCCGAGATGAGCGAGCACCTGCGGTACCTCTCCAAGCACGCGCGCATCCCGGTGTCGGTGATGCCCAATGCCGGTCTGCCGGTCCTCGGTGCCAACGGCGCCGAGTACCCGCTGACGCCCGAGGAACTCGCGCAGGCCATGTCGCAGTTCGTGGGCGAGTTCGGCCTGCAGTTCGTCGGCGGCTGTTGCGGCACGACACCCGAACACATCCGGCAGGTCGCGGACGCGGTGTCCGAGGTGACCCCGGCGACCCGGACCCCGGAACACGAGTCGGAGACGTCGTCGCTGTACTCCGCGGTGCCCTTCGACCAGGACGCCAGCTTCCTGGTGATCGGTGAGCGCACGAACACCAACGGCTCCAAGGCCTTCCGCGAGGCGATGATCGCCGAGGACTACCAGAAGTGCCTCGACATCGCGAAGGACCAGACCCGCGACGGCGCGCACATGCTCGACCTCAACGTCGACTACGTCGGTCGCGACGGTGCCGCCGACATGACGGCTCTCGCCACCCGGTTCGCCACCTCGTCGACGCTGCCGATCATGCTCGACTCCACCGAGCCGGAGGTCATCCGAGCCGGTCTGGAGTCGCTGGGCGGGCGCTGCGCGGTGAACTCGGTCAACTACGAGGACGGCGACGGACCGGATTCGCGGTTCACCAAGATCATGCAGCTCGTCGTCGAACACGGGGCGGCGGTCGTCGCGCTCACCATCGACGAGGAGGGGCAGGCGCGTACCGCGGACTGGAAGGTCCGGGTGGCCGAGCGGCTGATCGCCGACATCACCGGCAACTGGGGACTCGCCGAAGAAGACATCATCCTCGACACGCTGACCTTCCCGATCTCGACGGGTCAGGAAGAAGTCCGACGCGACGGCATCGAGACCATCGAGGCCATCCGCCGGCTGCACGAGGCCCACCCCGACGTGCACTTCACGCTGGGCATCTCGAACATCTCCTTCGGGCTCAATCCCGCTGCGCGACAGGTGCTCAACTCGGTCTTCCTGCACGAGTGCGTACAGGCCGGCCTCGACACCGCGATCGTGCACGCGTCGAAGATCCTGCCGATGGCCCGGATCCCGGAGGAGCACCGCGAGGTCGCCCTCGACCTCGTCTACGACCGTCGACGTGAGGGTTACGACCCGCTGCAGAAGCTCATGGAGCTGTTCGAGGGTGTCTCGGCCGCCTCGGCGCGTGAGTCGCGGGCCCAGGAACTGGCGAAGCTGCCGCTGTTCGAGCGCCTGGAGCGCCGGATCGTCGACGGTGAGCGCAACGGTCTGACCGACGACCTCGACGAGGCGATGACCCAGGTCCCGCCGCTGACGATCATCAACGACACGCTGCTGGCCGGGATGAAGACCGTCGGCGAACTCTTCGGTTCGGGCCAGATGCAGTTGCCGTTCGTGCTGCAGTCCGCCGAGGTGATGAAGACCGCGGTGGCGCATCTCGAGCCGCACATGGAGGCCACCGGCGAGGACGGCAAGGGACGCATCGTCCTCGCCACCGTCAAGGGCGACGTGCACGACATCGGCAAGAACCTCGTCGACATCATCCTGTCCAACAACGGCTACGAGGTCGTCAACATCGGCATCAAACAGCCGATCGCGACCATCCTCGACGTCGCCGCGGACAAGCGGGCGGACGTCATCGGGATGTCCGGGCTGCTGGTCAAGTCGACCGTGGTGATGAAGGAGAACCTCGAGGAGATCAACTCCCGTGGGCTCGCCGACGAGTACCCGGTGCTGCTGGGCGGCGCCGCACTCACCCGCTCCTACGTCGAGAACGATCTCTCCGAGACCTACGAGGGCGACGTGCACTATGCGCGTGACGCTTTCGAGGGTCTGCGCCTGATGGACGACATCATGGCGACCAAGCGTGGCGGGGGACCCGACCCGGACAGCGACGAGGCGAAAGCCGCGGCGGAGAAGGCCGCCGAACGCAAGGCCCGCCATGAGCGATCGAAGCGCATCGCGGCCAAGCGCAAGGCCGCCGAGGAACCCGTCGAGGTACCGGCCCGCTCGGATGTGGCCGCCGACAACGAGATCCCGACCCCGCCGTTCTGGGGGTCGAGGATCGTCAAGGGCGTCCCGATCGCGGACTACATGCAGCTCCTCGACGAGCGCGCGCTGTTCCTGGGTCAGTGGGGTCTTCGGGGCGCCCGCGGTGGTGACGGGCCGTCGTATGAGGACCTCGTCGAGACCGAGGGCCGCCCGCGACTGCGGTACTGGATCGATCGCCTGTCGACCGAGAACATCCTGCAGCACGCCGCGGTGGTCTACGGGTACTACCCGGCGGTCAGCGACGGCGACACCGTCCACGTGCTCACCGAGCCGGAACCCGACGCGCCGGTGCGGTTCAGCTTCACGTTCCCGCGTCAGCAGCGGTCGCGGTTCCTGTGCATCGCGGACTTCATCAGGTCCCGCGCTGACGCGAAGGCGGCCGGCAAGGTCGACGTGCTGCCGTTCCAGCTCGTCACCATGGGACAGCCGATCGCCGACTTCGCCAACAAGCTGTTCGCCGACAACGCCTACCGCGACTACCTCGAGGTGCACGGCATCGGCGTGCAGCTGACCGAGGCGCTCGCCGAATACTGGCACCAGCGGGTGCGCAGCGAACTCGCGTTCGGCGACCGCACGATGGCCAGCGAGGACCCGGAGAACGCCCAGGGCTTCTTCGACCTCGAATACCGCGGCGCGCGTTTCTCGTTCGGTTACGGCGCCTGCCCCGACCTCGAGGACCGCGCGAAGATGATGGAGTTGCTCGAGCCGGGACGGATCGGCGTCGAACTGTCCGAGGAGTTGCAGTTGCATCCCGAGCAGTCGACCGACGCGTTCGTGTTGCATCATCCGGAGGCGAAGTACTTCAACACCTGACGCACTTCGCCACCGGATCGAGGGACGGGGGACAGGCGATGACGGTTCTGGAGCGGTCCGAGGGGCCGGTGCGGATCATCGGGATCGACCGGCCGGATCGTCGCAACGCCGTCGACCGGGCGACGGCCGATGCGCTGGCGGATGCCTTCCGGCGGTTCGACGCCGACGACTCGGTGTCGGTCGCGGTGCTCTACGGCGAAGGCGGGACCTTCTGCGCCGGAGCCGATCTCAAGGCCATCTCGGACGGTGACCCGAATCGGGTGGCACCCGACGGTGACGGCCCCATGGGTCCGACGCGGATGACGTTGTCCAAGCCGGTCATCGCGGCGATCTCCGGGCACGCCGTGGCCGGCGGACTGGAGCTGGCGCTGTGGGCGGACCTGCGTGTGGTCGACGACGACGCCGTCTTCGGGGTGTTCTGCCGGCGCTGGGGCGTCCCGCTGATCGACGGTGGGACCGTTCGACTTCCGCGCCTGATCGGTGAGAGCCGGGCAATGGACCTCGTGCTGACCGGCCGGGCGGTACCCGCCAGTGAGGCCCTGTCGATCGGGCTCGCCAATCGCGTCGTCCCGTCCGGGACCGCGCTACCGGCCGCGATCGCGCTGGCCGCCGAGATCGCCGCGTTCCCGCAGACGTGCATGCGCGAGGACCGGATGTCGGTCCTCGAACAGGACGGCCTGGACACGGACGCGGCCATCGCCAACGAACTCCGACACGGCATGGTCTCGCTCGCCACCGACACCCTGGCCGGCGCAAGCAGATTCGCCGGTCGGGCGGGTCGGCACGGGGAGGGCGTGGGCTGTTAGGCGAACCGACGAATGCGGAACGTCTCGACGCGCCAAGCTACTCACCAGCCCTGCTCCCGGATCCGAAAGAACGCCCTGCCCCTGCTCCCTGAGCAGCCTATGAGGGTTTGTGTCAACAGGGTCCTGTGATGGGTGTGGGCGTGGGGGTGTGGCCCGGCGGCCGGTGGTGGCTGCGGGATGGATGATGGTGGGGTTT